>JAYSYM010000259.1:0-1657 GCA_043727635.1 Bdellovibrionales bacterium
GCGCCTGGAGATAACGTCAGATATTTATTGTAAGCATCAATTGCCTCGTCGGCCATTGATTTCAACTGATAAATTGCTCCGAGTTCCTTGTAGATAGCGGCATTCCCAGACTCTCGTATAGCCGCCTGTCTAAGAAGTGATAAGGCAGCATCCAAACTTCCCGACCGACGATAACAACGCGCCATAGCCACATAGAGCATCGTGTCCTGATTATTGAATCGAAGTGCCTTCTGATACTCCAACGCACAAGCCGAGAATTGCCTCATTGCCGCCTGAGCCTCGGCAGCCAAAATGTATGCCTCGGCTAACTCTGGATTGATCGCTCGTTCCTCGTTGGCCTGCTCAAGAGCAACTTTGGGATTGTTGAGCGCAAGCTGAGCTCGACCCAAATTTAAATGTGCTCGCGGATAGCGAGGATTAATTTTTAAAACCCGCTGGAACTGCGCAATCGCTTCGATGTGCTTACCATTCCCAATATGCAATTCGCCCATTAAAAAAATTGGATTTGCATCACTCGGATCGAGAATCGCAGCATTCAAGTAGACTTCGAGTGCTTCACGGTTTCGCCCGACTGCCTCGAGAATTTTCCCGAGCCCGATGACTGCATTCTTATTTGCTCGATCAATTGCCAAAACTTGTCGGTACGCCGATTCAGCCTGGGTAAAGCGCTCTTCTTCCGAAAGTGCGTCACCCAGCGCCAGTCTGTATTCAGCAACGTGCGGGTACGCTACAATCAGATCATTGGCGTGAGCAACTGCCGCGTCGGCACCCTTCACCATGTGAATCACTCGCACGTTCAAACTTTGCGCCTCAACGTTATTCACATCGAGTTCTACTGCGCGATTTACGAACTGCTGGGCTTCTGTGTGCTGCCCGAGACCAAGCTTCGCTTTGGCTAGCAAAATGTAAGTTGTCGAGTCGGTCGCGTAAAGTTGCAGTGCTTTCTGAGCATATCCTTCGGCACCTTTAAAATTATTTCTTCGCAATTCAACGGCCGCGTACCCACGAAACACTTCTGGATTTTTCGGAGAAACTCGCTGAGCTCTTTCCAGAACTTTTCCAGCAGCAAAAAAGTCAAACCGCTGTGAATAATAATCCGCAAGAAGAACATATGCTGCGATCAACTGCGCATCGGCTTGTATCGATTTTTGAAGCCACGCGATTGCATCTGAACTTTGATTCAGCGCCCACAAGCATTGTGCTGCTCGCATCGCCGCCATCGCATTCTTGGGCTCTTCCTCAAACGCAGCTCTGAACTCTGCCTGTGCAGCAATATAATCGCCCGACTTAAAGTGTTGATCGCCAACAACCATTCGACCGCGACCACCACCAGTTGCCGGAATATCTTTTCCACCGAGCTGAAGAACGATTTCTCGAGCTGCTCCATTACCAGGATTCGAAGCGTAGGCACGTTTCGCCCAATCAAGCGCCTTACCACGATCGTTCCGCTGCAAATAAATGCGCGCCATTAACAACTGACCACGAGAGGCTGTGACCGGATCAATTTTGTTATCGCTGTTCACTGCTGAGCTAACTAAGTTAAACGCTTTGTCTGAATAACCATAGTTATCAAACTCAAGTGTCGCCGCTTCAATTTTCGCAACATTGTGTTCAGGATTGCGAGTCATCACCGCGCGAAACAATTCGAGAGCGGGAG
>JAYSYM010000260.1:0-1654 GCA_043727635.1 Bdellovibrionales bacterium
GTGTTGGCTGCAGCGGCACGACCCACAATTTGCGACGGGTGTGATGGATTACGACTTTCAATCCAGCGAGAAGTAGAAATTTCTTTGCCACCAACTACGTTTGCATAATCACCGGCAAGCTTCATCGACTTCATCGCTGAAATTACTTTTTCGCGGTTCGAAGCTATTGCGAAATCTATGAGTGAGTCATTGACGAATGGAGGTAAACTTTTCGGAAGCTTCGCCGGGGCTGAGCCACCAACGGGAGCATGTGGAGCTGGCGATGTATTGATCGGCAACTTAGGGTCTTGCAATAGCACTTCCGTGCTGATGTTATCCGCAAATTTCGATTTTAAGAACGACTCGTTAGATGTGTTCTCAAGCAAACGTCGCACGAGATAAGCCATGCCAGGAATTAATTCGCCAACTGGTGCGTATTCGCGAACGCGAATGTTCATTTTAACCATCGCGCCTTTGATCGGGTCGGCCATTCCATAGAGCATCTGAACTTCGAGTGCACGTGGATCAATTCCCAATCGCTCAGCGTGAACTAAGCATGCCGCGATCGAGCGAACGTTGTGTGAACCAAGAGCGACGCGAATGTGCGGGTGATTTTGCAAAAGTGTAAGAGCGCATTCTTCGTAGTTGGCATCAGTAGCACGTTTATTTGTGTAAACCGGAACCGGCCATCCAGTCTGTGCAGCGTGAACAGTTTCGAAATCCCAGTAAGCACCCTTTACCAGCCGAACTGTGAAAGGAACTCCGCGAGTTCGCGCAAAGGCGCTAAGATCTTTAACATCCTTGTGCGAATCAGTTAAGTAAGCCTGAATTACGCAGCCGAAGTGCGGGTAAGCTTTAAATTCTTGTTCCATCATGAGGTCTTTGAAGACTTCGACGGTGAAATCTTTTAACTCATATTGTTCCATGTCTAAATTAATGAAACAGCCGCGAAGCATTCCCTGACGGAGGATAGCGCGGATACGTTCCTTCACTACAGTCTTACTGTTGTTCCAATCTTTTAAGTCAATTTGGGAATAAAGCGAACTTAGTTTTACAGAAACGTTTACGCGAGGAATTGGTCCTGTGTGATCTTCATCGATCAAAGGGATGTGTTCCCAGTTAGCCGCATCTTTTGCGAGCCAATCGATGAGTTCCATGTAGCGCGACTGATACTCGAGAGCTTCTCGTTCACTTAAGCAAGCTTCGCCGAGCAGGTCGACTGTGAATCCGATTTTATTTTTTCGCTGCTTTTTTAAAACCGTGAGTGATTCATCGGGAGTCTCGCCGCTAATGAACATCTTCGCCATTTGAGTGACGTTTTTGCGAACTGCTCCGGCCATCAAGCCTGGAGCGAGAGAGCCTAAACCGACACCAAAGTTGAAAACACTCGGAAGGTCTTCGCCACTTTCTGCAAAATATTCTTTTAAGTGTCGAGCAACTTCTGATCCAGAATTTAGGTAGGGGAGAACATCAACGAAGCGGAACATTTGCGTTTTAAAATGTTCGTTCTTCATGCTCCATTCCATGATCCGGCCATACCACCAATCTTTGTTGAAGATTGATTTTGATTCGCCCTCCATGAGCGCGAAAATATTTTCACCTTTAGATTTAATTTGAGATTGAATCGGATCCAAAAGGTTATCTCCTTAAGAATTAACGCACCATTGCTACCGTC
>JAYSYM010000261.1:0-5292 GCA_043727635.1 Bdellovibrionales bacterium
ACCCTTACGCAACTTTGCGAAGTTGAGTTCAATTTGGGTGAGAATAACGTCGTGCAAGTGGTCGGATTCGATCCGGTGAGACGAGAATTAGCAACTCGAACTCTAGAAAAAGTTGTTAAAGAAAGAAGTCCGAATCCTGATTCGATCAAGCGCATCTTCGAGCGCACTCGCATGGAAGTGTTTAAGAAGATCGATCTCGATGGCAAAAAAATCGCTAACGAGCTCGGGATGCAAGACATGGCCCCTGAAATTAAAAACATGCTCGGAAGCCTTCGCTATCGCTACTCGTTTGCGCAAAACCAATACTTCCACGTTGGCGAAGTTGGCTGGCTTTGCGGATTGTTGGCTTCAGAGCTTCAATCAGTCGATTTCCGCTCAGCAAAGCGTGCGGGCTTACTTCACGATGTGGGTAAAGCTATGGATCACGCGATCGAAGGTGGTCACGCCGTTATTGGAGCAGATTTCATCAAGAAGTTCGGCGAAAAAGAAAATATCGTCCACGCAGTTCGCTCGCATCACTATGAAGAGCAGCCAGCAACTGACCTTGCTTTCCTCGTTATCGCAGCCGACGCCATTTCTGGTGCGCGCCCTGGTGCTCGTCGCTCGACTGTGACCTCTTACAATCAAAAGATCGAAGCACTTTCAACGATCGCTGACGGCTTCAACGGTGTCTTGCGAACAATGATTTTCAATGCTGGCCGCGAAGTCCGCGTGGTAGTCGATTCTCGCAAAATCAGTGACGTTCAGTCATTAAAACTTTGTCGCGACATCGCAGACAAGATCGAAATCGAATGTTCTTACCCAGGACAAATCAAAGTCATGGTTGTTCGCGAAACACACGCCCAAGCTCACGCGAAATAGGTTACACGGCGCGATAGCACTTCATAAATCGCGCTGCCATAACGGCATCATCGCCTACGAAACCAATACTCAAACGAAGCAATCCTTCGGATAAGCCCATTCCTGTTCGCTCTGCTTCTGGTATCTCGCTAGATGTTGAAACTGCAGGGCAGCTCATCAATGTACGTGAGAATCCGAGCGAGACGGCATAGAGGCCAAACTTCTCGGTTTGCAGGCGATCGGCAAGCTGGAATGCTCGACGAGATGTTCCGCAATCAACCGTCATCATTCCACCAAAGCCATAATTTCTATTTGCGAGCGATTTGAAGAGTTCGTGATCGACGTGAGTCTCAGTGCCTGGGTATACAACCGGCACTTTTTGATTAATCAATTCGCGCGCAAGCGCCTGTGCAGATCGAGAGTGCGCTGCCATACGAAGTGGTAGGTGATCGAGACGCAAATACAAATCGTGAGCTATTCGTGGGTCCATCGACGGACCGGTCAACATTACCATTCCGAAATTAATATCGATTAACTGATTTATAAAGTCCGCTGAGCTAACGACTGCGCCTGCAATCATATCGCTCGCACCAGAGATGTACTTGGTGCAGGAATAGACGACTACATCAGCTCCAAAATTCATTGGCCGAACTATCACCGGCGTAAACGTATTGTCCACGACGAGCTTTAATTCTCGCGCTACACAGACTTTCTTTAAAACCGGCAAATCAGCGATTCGCAGCAGGGGATTGCTCATTGTTTCTACATAGAGAATTTTAGTATTCAACCTAACTGACTTCTCAATTTCAGAAAGATTGTTTGTATCAACAAAGGAAACTTCGATTCCGCATTGTGGGAGAATGTTGGCGAACAGCGCGTAAGTTCCACCATAGATAGTTTTCGAAGCGATCATGTGACCGCCTTTAGGCATCAACTGCCGAATCGAACAATAGATTGCCCCCATGCCACTCGAGACACCGAGTGCTGCTTCGGCACCTTCCAATGCTGCCATCTTTTTTCCGAAAGCATTCACAGTCGGATTAGAATGTCGGCTGTAGAGGTAGCAGCCTTGCAATTCTCCCTGGAAAACCTTTTCCATACTAGCCGGATTCATAAAGGTAGAAGTTGCAGCTACATCAATAACGGGAACAACTCCGCCTTCTTCTCCGAAATGCTGGACGTCGCGGACCGACTGATTTACGTCTTTCATATTTGCTCCTGCGGTGAGGGCTCAACTGATAGCAGGAATTAATTCAAAAATGAAGTTTTATACTCGCCAAAACTCCCGCATTGCATTCTCAAAGTGAGACATTCATTTCAGCGCAATTTTCTCCTCTAGTTAAAAATTTATCTGTCGAATTTCGAGGACAGTCGTAACTGCCCCTGTGCTTTAGTCGAGTTACTTCCGATAGAGAAGTATCACTGCAACTTGAAAGGGGCAGATCCAATGAAAGTTGATTTTTCGTTCAAGCACTTAGACACTTCACAGGCACTAATGGGATACACCGAAGAGAAACTCGGCAAAATTGAAAAGTTCGAACTAAAACCCATGGAAGTGCACGTCGTATATTCGATGCAACGTCACGAATGCATGATCGAAGTGACCGTGCTCGAGGGTCGACGAAAGTTTAAGGCCACCTCTGTTTCGCATGATTTTTATCGAGCAGTCGATAACATGATAAACAAGCTCTCACGCCAGATGTCGAAGGGTAAAAAGCATTTGAAATATCACAAGCGACCAGAGCTTTCGCACTACGGTCAGATTGAACACCTTAATGCTCAGTTAGAATCAAACTTCGCGCCGAAGAAGCTGCGCAAGGCAGGCTAAAGCCACTGGTTATGTTCTTGGCAACCACATACTAGCTAAGATTGGTTGACCCATGAACTCCAGGCTTGATATCAAGTCTGGAGTTCAACAAATTCCGGGGTACACCAATGAAAGATTATCTTTTCACATCTGAGTCCGTCTCTGAAGGACACCCAGACAAAGTTTCAGATCAAATTAGCGACGCCGTTCTTGATGCCATCCTCGCTCAAGATCCAAAGGGCCGAGTTGCTTGCGAAACGCTTGTCACTACTGGCATGGCAGTCGTTGCTGGAGAAGTAACGACGACGGCTCGTATCGACGTACCAACTATTGTTCGCGGAGTGATCAAAGACATTGGTTACAACACTTCTGAAATGGGCTTCGACTACCGAAGCTGCGCAGTTCTCAACTCTCTCGGCCAACAGAGCCCTGATATCGCGATGGGTGTTGATGCAAAAGAGCAAGGTGCGGGCGACCAAGGAATCATGTTCGGTTACGCAGTTAACGAAACTCCTGAGCACATGCCTCTTTCAATCGATCTTTCGCACAAGTTGGTAAAAGAGCTCGCTCGAGTTCGTAAAGCCGATCACAAATCTTTCCTTCGCCCAGACAGCAAGAGCCAAGTGACGGTTGAGTACGTCGACAACAAATTAAAACGCGTAGACGCTATTGTTATTTCTACTCAGCACGATGAATTTGCGACGCAAGAGATGATCCGCGAGCTCATTATGGATCAAGTTATCAAAAAAGTGATTCCAGCTAACTGGCTTGATTCAAAAACAAAATACTTCATCAATCCAACTGGTCGATTTGTAATCGGTGGTCCTCACGGCGATTGCGGTCTCACAGGTCGTAAAATCATCGTCGATACTTACGGTGGTCATGGAGCACACGGCGGGGGAGCGTTCTCAGGAAAAGATCCTTCGAAAGTAGATCGATCTGCTGCTTATGCCGCTCGTCACATTGCTAAGAATATCGTTGCAGCCGGCCTCGCCGAGCGCTGCTTAATTCAAGTTTCTTACGCTATCGGAGTCGCCGAACCAGTGAGTGTGATGGTCAACGAGTTCGGAACTGGAAAAGTTTCGTCAGAAAACCTGTCGAAAGCAGTTCGTGAAATTTGGAGCTTAAAGCCAGCAGCCATCATCCAACAGTTTGATCTTCTGAAGCCAAAGTACCGGGCAACCGCTGCGTATGGACATTTTGGACGCAACGAAGACGGCATGACCTGGGAAAAAACTGATAAAGTTCAGGCACTTCAGGAAGTCTGCAAAGGCCTCAAGTAGCTCGAAGTAATAGCCAGCAGAATATATTGCAACGTATGGCAACATAGGCTAGAAAATCCCATGGCCAAAAAACAGGCAACCACGATCTATATTACTGAAGAACAGCAAGCGGCGTTGAAAGATCTCAACCGTCGCTCGAAAGTTCCAGTTGCGGAGTACATCCGCGAGGGAATCAATTTGGTTCTCGAGAAGTATCGAGATCAATTGCCCGGGCAAATGGAACTTGGGCTACCGATTGCGAAAGAAAAACGGTAAGGTTCCCAAAAGAAATCCAGCATCAAACTTCCTTCAGCTAGCAGAGATTAATGGATCCAAAGTACATCCGAAATTTTTCGATCATCGCGCACATCGACCACGGTAAGTCGACGCTTGCAGATGGTCTGCTATCACACACGGGCTCAGTTTCCGACCGCGAAAAGAAAGCTCAGTTTTTAGATAACATGGAGCTTGAGCGCGAACGCGGCATTACCATCAAAGCGCAAACTGTCCGTATGAATTACAAAGCTGATGACGGAAACGTGTATCAGTTAAACCTCATCGATACTCCGGGACACGTTGATTTCTCCTACGAAGTTTCAAGAAGTTTAGCTGCCTGCGAGGGCGCAGTGTTGGTTGTCGACGCCGCTCAAGGTGTCGAAGCACAAACTCTTGCTAACGTTTACCTTGCGATCGAAAACAATCTCGAAATTATTCCTGTTTTAAATAAAATCGATCTTCCTTCAGCTGATCCTGAGGGAGTAAAAAAGCAAATCGAAGAGACCATTGGCATCGATTGCAGCGAAGCCATTTCTGCCAGTGCCAAAGAACAAATTGGCATTCGTGAAATTCTTGAAGCCGTTGTTAAAAAAGTTCCGCCACCAAAAGCAGATCGTAGTTTACCGTTGCGCGCATTAACCTTCGATTCTTGGTTCGACCCATACCAAGGTGTCGTGATTCTTTGTCGTGTAATGGACGGCGAAGTTAAAAAAGGTGAGCGCATTAAGTTTTTGGCGACTGACAAGCAGTACGAAGTATTAAAGCTTGGCTCATTTTCTCCGTTTGCTACTGAATATCAGACTCTCCAAGCAGGAGAAGTGGGATATTTCATCTGCGGAATCAAAGACATCCGCGATGTTCAGGTCGGTGACACTGTCACAACTGCAGTAAGACCGGCGACTGAGCCTTTGGCAGGATTTAAAAGAATTAAGCCAATGGTTTTCTCGGGCATTTTCCCGGTTATCTCGACTGACTACGAAGCTTTAAAAGTAGCTCTTGATAAGCTTTGCCTAAACGATTCAAGTTTAAGTTTCGAAGTGGAAAAATCAGCAGCACTCGGCTTTGGCTATCGTTGCGGATTTTTAGGCCTACTTCACATGGAGATCG
>JAYSYM010000262.1:0-5285 GCA_043727635.1 Bdellovibrionales bacterium
AAGAGAGGCGACGAAGTTTTGTTTTCGAGCGATCTCTTAAGGTCGCTAGATCGGGAACCATCCCGATGTACCAAAATACTGAAGACACTGTCGCGTAGGTTGATACTGCGAATACGTCCCACAAAAGTGGTGATCTAAAGTTCACCCACAACGGACCACGTTGGTTCGGGTACGGCAGTAACCAGAAATCCAACCACGGTCTCCCTGTGTGAATCAACGGGAAGATACCAGCAGTCATAACTGCGAAGACCGTCATTGCTTCGGCAGATCGAGCAACTGAGGTTCGCCACTTCTGTCTGAATAAATAGAGAACCGCAGAAATTAGAGTTCCCGCGTGACCGATACCGATCCAGAAGACGAACGTGATGATCATCGTTCCCCAACCGATCGGATGGTTCGTACCTAACAAACCCATACCCGTGCTGACAATTACACCGATCGTGATCAAGTAGATCAAGAAGAGTGCGTTTGCTGAGAAGAATAAACCGAACCAACCTTTTGAAGGGAAGGTTTCAACCGGCTGACAGATGTCATCGGTAATTTCTTTGTAGGTCTTGTTACCAAGAATGAGCGGTTTACGCTTAATCATTAGTGACCTCCCTTTTCAGAAAAGTGACCAGGCCCGTGCGTAGGGAGCATCGGATATTCTTGAATTTCGCGATCAGCATTTCTGATTCGGCTCATGTATCGAACGCGAGGCTTTGTCGCAAGTTCCTCAAGAACTCCGTACATGCGCTCATTCTTTTGATACATCTTTGCTACGCGACTTTCTGGATCATTGAGATCACCGATGACGATGGCGTTAGTTGGGCAAGTTTCTTCACACGCTGATTTAATCTCGCCATCTTTCAACGCACGCTTCTCGTCACGAGCAACGTTTGTACCTCTGCGAATTCTTTGAACGCAGAAAGTACATTTCTCCATCACACCACGAGTTCGAACTGTCACATCTGGATTCAATGACATGTGTTGCGGCTTCGCCCACTTAGAAGAGTAGTTGAACCAATTGAAACGACGAACTTTGTAAGGACAGTTGTTTGAACAATAACGAGTTCCAACGCAGCGGTTGTAAATCATATCGTTTAAGCCTTCTTCGTTGTGAACTGTCGCGAGCACCGGGCAAACGCTTTCGCACGGAGCAAGTTCACAATGCTGACAAAGCATTGGCTGGAATAAGGTATCTGGATCTTGAGGTGTTCCAACATAATAGCGATCGATGCGGATCCAGTGCATTTCGCGACCCTGCAGGATGTAGCGCTTACCGACTGTCGGAATATTATTTTCTGACTGACACGCAACCACACAAGCTGAACAGCCTGTGCAAGTGTTCATGTCGATCGCCATTCCCCATTTGTGCGTATTATATTTGTGCTCTGGCCAAATTGAAAACACGTGAGGCTTATTGATTCCTGAATCAGGATTTTTTTGGAATTTTGCGTTCGTTGTGTAACCAACGATAGGACGACCTTCTAATTGGTGATGCCCTTGCACACACGCGAGTTCATATTTCTCGCCGGTTTTTTCGATTGAAGCATGAAGGCCTGAGAAAACAGGATTTCCGTCCACCACGCTAGCCAATTGATAAGCGTTGATGCCCAAGTCTTTACAAACTTTTCCGGCACTCGCAACTCGACCGTAACCAACAGCTAAACCAAGTGCAGAGTCGTGAAGTCCTGGCTGAATATGCACTGGCACTTTCACTGACTTTTCACCGACACGAAGATTGACGACTGATCCCTCTTTCAAGCCTTGCGCTTGTGCAAGACCCGGAGAAACACACAAGTAGTTATCCCAAACAATTTTAGTAACTGGATCTGGAAGCTCTTGAAGCCACGGCACGTTTGCCATTTTTCCGTCTAAGATTCCAACTTTTGGATAAAGAACCAATTCAAGTCCGTCGTAAGGAGCGGTAACTTTAGGAGCGAACTCGCCACCAGACGACCGGCCACCTGAACTTGCAGTACTTGTAGTTGGGTTGCGCCTTGAGCCCGCTGAATCAACTACTCCCGCTTGAAGTACGTTGACCCAAAACTCATCGAAGTTTGCGCCGCGAACTGCGCCGCTCGCTTTAGAATAAATTTCTTCGCGCCATACAGCTTGAAGATAGTTAAACCAAGTTTCAGAAGCTTTTACTCGCGCAGAAGCGTTAGCTGAAGCTTTAGTCCAAGCAAACAGAGATTCTTGTAATGAACGAGTTTGATAGAGCGGACGAAGCGTTGGCTGTTGAATGCTATACACTCCAGCTTGCAACTCGAAATCGCTCCACGATTCAAAGGTCGACCCTGCCGGAAGAACATAGTGTGCGTGCATTCCAGTTTCGTCGTTGTAGTTACCCGTGTAGATAACTGTTTCGACTTTTTTCAAAGCTTCAGCAAAGCCCATTTCGCGAGGAAGATTGTAAGCCGGATTCACACCGTCGATCACTAGCGTGTGAACTGTTCCAGCATTCATGTCTGCGATTAATTTTTTAAAACCTTCGGTTGTTCCGCGATGACCACCGTAAGAATTAGCATGATCAACCGTCACGCCGTCGTTACCGAGGAGCGAGTTGAGCATGTTCACGGCCATTTGAAGATCAACTGCGTTTGCAGTTTGAGTCGTCAAGCCACCGGCGATCACTAAACTCTTGCCGCGATTTGCCCAAAGCTCATCAGCTGTGCGAGCGAACAATGCAGAGTCGACCCCTAAGCGTTGAGCTGCGTTTGCAAATTGTGAGCTGAATGCAAATGAGCGACCTGATCGTTTGCCGAGTTCAGCAAGTAGACCGAGAGCGACATCGAGTTGCTGCGACGGACGAACGCGAATGCGATCGTCAGCATTCATTCCGGTCAGACTCAAGAGTGATTCGAAAACCACTAAACGAGACATGTCTTTGCCAGGCTGACGTGTCGATGCCCAACCTTTCATGAATTCAGCGGGAGATAAATAAGTTCCAAGGAAGTCAGCACCAATGCTCACTACCATTTGCGCTTTATCGAAACGGTAACGAGGAACTGCTTCTTTGCCGTAAGAACGCTTTTGCGCTTCGAGAACATCACTTACCGGAAGTGAGTCCATCTCAACATGCGAACCAGGGTATGCACGTTGGAAGTCAGCGATCATCGCGCGAGTTGCCGGAGAAGGAAGTGACGACGTTAGAAGCGCCACTTTTCCCATTGGCAAATGCTTCAAAATTTTCTCGTCGACAACTTCGAATGTCGAATTGATAGTCTCGCGGTTCGTGCGCTCTTTGTTCAAAAGGTTGCGCTTTGGAGCCTGCAGGCGATCTGGATCGTAAAGTCCAAGTACTGCGGCTTGAGCTGTCGCAGTTAAGCCGCCCATGTTCATCGGGTGCTGAGGGTTACCTTCGATTTTGATTGGGCGACCTTCGAGAGTCTTAACTAAAACGCCGTAACCTTGATGGCCGTCGTAATAAGTTGATGTGTAGTATGTTGGTTCGCCAGGCGTGATTTCTTTTGGAGCTTGAGCGTAAGGAATGATTGTTTGAACCGGGCGACGCACACAACTAGTTGAAGCAAGTGCGAGTGATGCACCCATGAGCTTTAGGAATTCGCGTCTTGCAACTCCGTCTTGTCCGTCTTCTTCCTTCAACGGCGAAGATTGGAACTCACCTTCAGCCATTTTGCGGAACGATGGATCGTTGTTGTAATCGTCGAGACCATGCCAGAAAGTTGGCGGACTCTGTTCGGTTTGTGGTGTTTGATGTATCGGTTGTGTTTCTGGCATGTTTTCCACCTAGTAGTGACACGTTGAGCAGCTCACAGGAGCTTGATGTTCTGGTTGACGGTGACAATCGATACACCATCCCATCGACAAGCTTGAGAACTGGTAAACTGTTTCCATTGTTTCAACAGGTCCATGACACTTCGTACACGCCATTGGCGCGCCGAACTTTTGAACGTGACGTTTGTGATTGAACTTAACGTGATCAGGAAGCATGTGCACATTCACCCAAGCGAGTGGCTTGTTCTCGTTGTAGTGACGAGCAACAGTTTGAATGTGCTCTTTACCTTTTTCAGTGCTGCCAGGAATTACCAAGTGGCAGTTCATGCAAATGTTCAGCGATGGAACTGACGAGTGATTCGCGCGCTCAGCAGTTGAGTGACAATACAAGCATGGCACTTTGTAAGCGCCCGCATGTATCTCATGCGAAAACGGAATTGGCTGTTCGGGTTGATAGCCTTTGTTGTACCCGATTGATCCCCACTGATCACAACCGGTTAGCAACGTACTCGCGACAATAGCGACAAACGCCATTAGCACGAAACGGACGTGCGCATTCATTACGACTCCTCATTGATGCAAAGGACAAACCTGCAAGTTATTAACTAACGAATGTTATGAAGAGTGTGAACAAAATTCTGATAACCAATTGAAAATTGTCAGGCTCCCAAAGCGCATCAGGCTGCTCGTTGTTTACGCACAAACGCGACATAACCAACAAACACTAAGTGAAGGAAGACAAATCCGCTCACATACTCAACACCACCGGCGCCGAATCCGTAAGAGTGAAGACCCGCGCCCAGCACAAAGTTCACACCATACCAAGCCATCAAGACTAACGAGAATGTGATCACTGCTGATGCTGCCATTCCGAACTCGCGAATGAGTCCGACCAAGCGACCATGCAGCACAGCAAGATAACCCATCAAAGCGATGAACGCCCACGTCTCCTTCGGGTCCCATCCCCAAAAACGACCCCACGAATAGTCAGCCCACACTCCACCGAGAATTGTTCCTGCGGCGAGGAGGACAACACCAACTTGAATTGCCCGATAAATCGACTGAACAACGGCGCGCACCTTCTCACTTCGTTCATTCTCCCCTTTTAAAAAGTAGAACAACGCAAGATCGCCAAGCGCGAACGCCAAAAAGAACGCCGAGTAACTAATCGTGATCGTTAAAACGTGAACCGTTAGCCAAAGAGTGCTGCGGAGAACAGGTTCGAGTGGCTGAAGCGATTGATCAAGAATCGCTG
Organism: Bdellovibrionales bacterium; assembly: GCA_043727635.1. Taxonomy (GTDB): domain Bacteria; phylum Bdellovibrionota; class Bdellovibrionia; order Bdellovibrionales; family JAMPXM01; genus JAYSYM01. The sequence goes on from JAYSYM010000262.1 coordinate 4,979, forward strand.
GTGCTGAATTTGCGACAATGAGGCACAAAACAGCGGTTGCCGTTCCGGCAAGGAGGATAAATTTTCTGCGCTGAAAAAACTCGAAGACCATCGCAAACAACACGATTCCGAAGCCAACCCAAACAACCGATTCATACATGTTTGAAACTGGTGGCCGACCAGTTAAATAGATTCTTAACGCAAATCCGTAGATATGAAGTGCAAAGGCAATCAGCGCAAGTGCCCAACCCGCTTGGTACCAGCGGCGGCGGCCACTTTGCCAAGCAAACGCGAGAGCTAACGTCGCAAGCAAGTAGACGATCCAAGT
>JAYSYM010000263.1:0-1647 GCA_043727635.1 Bdellovibrionales bacterium
GATTCCACCCGTGCAATAAATCAAAACCTTTTTGTCTTTTGGAATTTCAGATTTTTTTAAGTAGTCAGAAAACTCGATAAACTCTTCGATGTTTGGATCGAGAGCACCTTTGAACTTTCCGATTTTAGTCTCGTACCAATTGCGGGTGTCGATAAGGAGAACGTCGTCTTGCGCCATCGCTTTGTCCCAATCGTCTGGTGACAAATGAAATTCTGAGCCTGGCGGGAGTGGCTGAACTTCTGGTTTGCCTAAAGTTACGATCTCTTCGCGGATCTTTACTTTCATGCGGCGAAATGGCGGCATGTCGGCCCAACTCTCCTTTGGAGAAAAATCAAGCGGCAGACCAAGTGATGTCGCAGCTTCTTTAACGAAATTTTTAAGAGTCTCTGGTTCACCGCAAAGAGTTGCGTTGAGGCCTTCAACTCCGATGATGGCAAGACCCTTCACACCGAGCTCTTCTCCGCGCTTTTCAAGTTCGATCTGCTTCGCTTCGAGGATCTCGTGCGAAATCGGGTGAAACTTGTAAAAAGCCAGAATCAGGGTCTTTTGCATGGAATAGTTCTGCGGGTTTTGGGGTGTTTTCGTCAAGGGGCTGACTAAAAATTTCAGGGGTTTATTGTTGGAAGTTGTACGGGACGAAGCTTTTCGATGTTCCGTCGGTCTTTTTGAAGACGACCATCGGGAACGAGAGGTTGCTCGTTGTTCCGTATGAGGTTCCGGTGAGCTCAATTGAAGTGATGCCAGCGTTTTGAATGCCGTGTCTTCTTAAGTCGGCTGGGCTGCACTTCTTAGTTTGCGGCGACCAAGTGATGACTTGATTGTTTTTGTTGATACCTACGATATCTGACGACCAAACTCCCGGATAGGCACGTTGTAAGCCGCAAGAGGTTGACGCCTCTTTAAGTGTGCTCGCGAGTTCAGTTGAGCCAAACTGCGAGTAGTTAAGCTGGTAGGCACGTGTGACAGCAAGGTCGACAATCCGTTTTGGATGATTGATCTTAAGGAACTTTGATTTAGTGCCCAAAAGTTTAATCTCAATTTGATTTTCTGGCAGAAGAGCTGCGACAAACGAAACTGAGTACACTAGCTTTTTTACTGGTGCAGAGAATTGGCTGATGGATTCGACTGAGTCTTTGAGTTGATCGTTCCAATATTTGATGCGGCCTTCTGATGTCACACCGAAAAGTGCTGAGTAGAAAAGTCCGCCTTGAAGTTGTTTAAATCCGGTCGGGTGTGAAAAAGTTGATTCAGAAATTTTGATAGCGTCGTCATCTAACATTACAACTAAACGTTGATCGGTGAGCGCGTAACGTTTTTTTCTAGCGTGAGCCAGTCTTGCGATATTAAAGCCGAACTTTCGCGGTTGATGTTGAGCTTCATTGATAAATCGTTCGCCGTTGGTAACGTTTGTATCTATAAATTTTAACACGTTGTCAGTAGTGATCATGTATTCAAACGGGTCTTGTGATTGGCCGTTGCGATTCGACATTGAAGCGACATCGCGAATCGATTCGACATCAAGTTTTCGGAATTTGAAATATCCGTTTTGAGGTGCGCCACTTGCTTTGTGAATGTAGGCGGCTGAGCCCGTTAGGCCAAGTAAGCCATTGTTTGCGTCGTAGAATTCGATTCGCTTGTAGCTCATTG
>JAYSYM010000264.1:0-1644 GCA_043727635.1 Bdellovibrionales bacterium
CTGCTGGCGCTAAAAAATCAGCGAAAAAAACGACTAAAAAAGCAGGCAAGAAAACAGCAAAAAAAGCGACGAAGAAAGCCGCTAAAAAAACTGCTAAGAAAGCCGCAAAGAAATCTACAGCAAAAAAAGCCACTGCAAAAACAGCAGCTCCTAAAGCCGCTAAACCAGCTGCACCAAAAGCTGCTAAAGCTAAAAAAGCATCTCCAGCTGCTGCGCCTTACGAGCCCGCAACTGATGACGGCGAAGATTTTAACGAAGGTGCTGTAGCTACTGGTACAGACGAAAGTTTCGACGACGCTGAGTCAGAGTCATTCGAAGAAATCGACGAGCCAGCTGGCGATGACGATCTCGACGACGAAGAGGAAGAAGAAGAAGGCGACGACGAAGGTTATTTCTAAGTCTCAAGTCACTTAACTAGTAAAAAAAAGCCGGGTGAAAACCTGGCTTTTTTTTGAAAATCACTGGCCACTCAGCCTAATCCGTTCGTACCATTGCGTATGAAAACTTTTAACAAGCTAATTTTCGCAGCAGCAATTTTTCTTACTACTAATTTTGCGCATGCCTTCACTTCAGTTTGCGACCGAACGGCGCAAGTTCGCGACGCTATCGTAGATGTCGTTAATAAGCCGTGCGATCGAATTTCTGCAGAGGATCTAAACGCAGTCCTTGAACTCGAGAGTCACGATCAAGGTATAACATCTCTCAAAAAAGATGACCTTACCGACCTGATTTCACTTACAGATCTTTCGTTCTCGAGTAACGAAATTAGCACTTTGCCTGTCGGGGTCTTCCGAGATCTTCGATCGCTAGAACGCCTAAACCTGTACGGGAACAAGATCAAACAGATTACAAAACACGATTTTGTAGGAATGCCGCGACTTGATGATATCGATTTTGAGGACAACAAAATCACTAATCTTCCTGAGGATGTTTTCGAAAATAGTCCGATGCTAACGGCAGTTCGCCTTGAGTGGAATTTAATCCCCACGATAACGACCGAGACTTTCGAATTACTAGGTCGACTTCGCTATCTCGGCCTCTCTGGAAATCCGATAACTAGGCTTGAAGGCCAAATTTTTTGGAAACTAACCAATCTTTACACTTTGCGACTCAAGCATACCTTAATTTCAGAGCTGCCCCCTGTTTTACTCAAGACCAACGGCAACCTTCATGTTTTCGAGTTCGGCGGGCCTATCACAAGCATCCCATCAAACTTCTTCAATGGAAATCCGTTACTTGAAGTTGTTGAGTTCTTTAACTCGGGAATTGAAAACATCCCAAGTGATCTCTTCATTAACTCAAAGAAACTCGACTCAGTTCTCTTCGTGGGAAACAAAATCACCTCGGTCCCGGTGGATTTGTTTGAGGGCCAAACTCGAATTCGATATGTATACTTTTATAAAAATCAAATTAGCGACTTTTCACAAGCAGTAATCGATGATCTCTCGAGCACTCAAAATTTGTTGCTCGAAGATAATCAGCTTTCAACACTCACGGCTGACCAGTTTAAAGGGATGATAAATCTCAAAACATTGAGCTTGAAAAACAACCCGCTTCCAGCCGACGTGGTCGCTGATTTCAAAAGTAAAATGGGAAACAAAGTAAGCTTTTAATTAATTGAGTTCCATGAAGTAGAACTTACGG
>JAYSYM010000265.1:0-5253 GCA_043727635.1 Bdellovibrionales bacterium
CTCGTGATTACGGTGCCTTGCTTGAAGATAAAGGCATCGCAACTCGCGCGACTTACATTATCGATCCAGAACAAAAAATTCAGTACATGGGCATTCACAACTTAAACGTTGGCCGTGACGCTAACGAAATTCTTCGTGTAGTTACTGCGCTTCAGTCTGGCGAGCTTTGCGGAGCCGGCTGGAAAACAGGCGAAAAATTCGTTGTTCCCCGATAGTTACAAGGACGCCTGCGGATTATTCGAAACTCTGTATCCAGAGACGGCTAAAGCCGTCTCGCCTACAGGTGGTTTGGCGCAGGCTCTTGCTCCGACTCTCATTTCTCCTCACATACTGACTCTTCCGAAAAAAGTTCTCGAGCAGGCTAAGGCTGTTGTTCGCGGATTTTTTGAATTACGGCAGAACGAAAATTATGTTGCACACGTCGAAACTCAGCGATCGGGCGACTTAGCGTTGAACAAGAATTTCTCAGCGCTCATGAGTTACGATTTTCATTTAAACGAGAATAACGAATTAAAATTAATCGAGATCAACACAAACGCGTCTTCAAGTTTGGTTGTTGATTTGCAGTATAACCGGAGCGGCGTGAAGCCGCTCGTATCAGATTTTCGAAAAGAAATTATCGATACCTTTAAAGAAGAATATAAACGAAGCGGATTAGAACGTGAATTGCGAACAATTGCGATTATCGACCATCAGCCACTGCAACAGAAAATGTACATTGAGTTCTTGATGTACGCAGAGCTTTTTCGCAAAGCCGGGTTCGAAGTCATCATCGATGATTCAAAGGCATTTAGTAATTCCGCCGACAGCTTGGTTCATTCCTCTGGCAAAAGGATTGACCTAGTTTACAACCGACACACCGATTTTTATTTGTTAACGGCTGACTGCGCGCCAATGCGTGAAGCCTATCGTGCTTTGAACACCTGTTTCTCGCCTAATCCCCGTGAGTACGCATTACTTGCCGACAAACAAAGACTGCAGGAAATTTCTAAAGATGGATTTCTTGAGTCGATGGGAATATCTCAGGTTGCGATCGGTTCGATCCGCAGCTGCATTCTCAAAACTTATTCTTTACACGAGTTCTCTCGCGAAGATGCTTGGGCTCAACGTAAAAAGTTTTTCTTTAAGCCTGCGCGCGCGTTTGGCGGCAAGGCGGCTTACAAAGGCGCTTCAATTTCTCGCGGACCGTTCGAGCAACTTTGGGAAGGCGATACCATCGCTCAAGAATTTGTGCCGGCACCAGAAATTATTTTACCGACCGCCGACGGATCTCAGCAGAAATATAAATTCGATCTTCGCTTCTACGCTTACAAAGATAAAATCCAACTTTGCAATGCGCGCGTCTACCAAGGGCAAACCACTAACGCAACCACCGTCGGTGGCGGGTTAACACCAATTGTTTTCGAGTAGTAAGAATTTAACCTCTAGGAAAATTCCGCGCAGCGCGGAAATACTCTAGATTTTGAAGACTTGATAAAAGATTTTTCGGTCGATGACATAAAGTGTGTAAGGCTTGTCTTTAATAGTCTGAAGCTTAACGAAATTTGCTCCAACTTTTTCAATGGCTCTTCGCGAGCGAAGATTGCTTTCGCCGATATCAAAGAAAACTTCGGGAACAAATTTTAACGCGTATCCCAACATCAGCTGCTTAAGTTCAAAGTTATACTTCCCGCCCCAAATAGAGCGAGCGAGAAATGTATAGCCGACAAAAACTGCGTTCGAACTTAGATTGTAATACCGAGAAGTGCCGATGATTTCTTGAGTTTGATTGTCGATAATCGCAAGCGCACCTTTGGATTCGATTGCTAGTCTAAAAAATTCTGCGAATGCCACCCGCTCATGTTTTGGAAAGGGATGTTGCTCCCAAACAAGTGGGTCCGATGAAACTTTAAATAGAGATTCAAGATCTCCACGATCAAGTGGCCTCACTGAAAGAAGTTCGCCGGTCAAAGTGGGTTGCAGATTGAATGATTCGCTCACGACTAGAAGATGCAAAATTACGAGGCCTTGGTCCAGCTTTTCGATCTAATAATCAATTCTAGTTTAGGCACTCACTCGGCACTCAAGTACACTTGAGGGAAAGTATGGGAATAGTTCTGTACATCCGTGTACATAGCTAAACGAACGGGAGTTAATGTCTAGACGACTAGCGCCGATCCTACAGCGCAGCGCGCCCTCAATATCTCGCACTCCTACACGCCGATCGCGTGTCGTTGAAAAGTCGTATTATTCGTTTGATCAAATCAATGGAACTCATCCGTTTCAAGAAGCTGTTCCTGAAGGTTGTCTTCTCTACCCAGTGAAACAGTTAAAGGGTGGAAAGATTGTCTACTTCAACTTCGCACTCGCACAAGAGATGGGTTTGATCGCTGAAAATCACGAGAAAGAATTAACTCCTGAGCTCACTCAAAAAATTCTCGAGACATTTTGTATTCAGATCATCAATGAGTACGATCAAACAAACGGCACGAAGATCGCTAAAGAGCAGATCAAGCCAAACAAATATATGGCTACCCGTTACCTACAAATTCAACATTCGAATAAGCAAGGTAAAACCTCGGGCGACGGACGAAGCATTTGGAACGGCGTCATCACTCACAAAGGTATTACTTGGGATGTGAGCAGTCGCGGTACGGGCGTAACTTCACTTGCACCCGGCGCGGTAGTCGCGAACAAACCACTAAAGACCGGTGACGATACTTTTGGTTATAGCTGCGGACTTGCGGACACAGATGAACTTTATGCTTCAGCTTTATTTTCGGAAGTGTTTCACCGTCAAGGGATTGCTACCGAGAGAGTTTTAGCGGTGATCGACTTGGGCGGGGGTGCCGGAATCGGTGTCCGCGCTGCTCCAAACTTACTTCGCCCCGCTCATTTATTTCTTTACGCAAAACAAGGTCGTCACGAAGTACTTAAGCAATCATTTGATTACTTCATTGATCGACAAATCCAAAACGGTGCTTGGCAAGTTCGTCGCGGTGATTATGACAAGGCGATGAGCCTGATCACCGAAAACTTTGCGAAGTTTGCTGCGCGACTTGAACGCCAATACATTTTTGTATGGATGGAGTGGGACGGCGATAACATTCTAGGCGACGCCGGAATCATTGATTACGGAAGCGTTCGCCAATTTGGGCTTCGTCACGATCAATACCGCTACGACGACGTTGAACGTTTCTCTACGACTCTGAATGAACAACGTGGAAAAGCACGCAATATCGTTCAAGCATTTGCTCAAGCGATTGATTTCGTTAAAACCAAAACACGAAAGCCTATCGAACAATTTGCCCAACACCCAACTGTTCGGGCATTTGATAGTCGCTTTGACCAAGCTCTGCGCGAAGAGTTCTTAAAACAAGTCGGCTTAAGCGAGGAGCTCTCAAAAAAGTTCCTGAAGAAGAATGCGAAATTAGTTGAAGACCTTTATCACTCATTCTCTGTCCTTGAGCGAATGAAAACTAAAGCTAAACAGGCAAAAGTACCGGATGGTGTGAACCGCCCTGCGATCTTCAATATGCGAAACGTACTTTGTGAGTTGCCGAATAGATTTGATCTGAAGATAGGCCCAAAGGGCTTTTTGACTCCGGTTGATTTCTTGAGATTGTCAGCCTCATCATTTTCAAAACGCTATGACTTACGTCTTACGGATTCGTTAAAAAGTAAGATTGAAAAATTCAGTGGAGCCTACATTACTTTGTTAACTGCAGCAGCCGCTTTTGAAAAAGACCCCACCAAAACTTTACGTGAAATACGCCAGCAAGCCTCTCTCGAAAATGCCCAGGGGCGCATTACAGGCAACGCTTCGCAATTTTTAACTGAAGCACTACTTAATTCTAAACGTGCAGGCTACACAGCTGCCGAATCTCAACTTGCGATGGAATTGTTTGTTGAAAGCCAGGCTGGACAGAAGAAGAAAGCAAGCGGAAAGCTTGTGAACTTAAAGTCTAACGTCGGACAGTTGTTCCAGAAGCTCGTCCAGATCGCGCGCGATTACCAAGAAGAAATTTAAGAAACACTTGAGCAATCGATGATTCTTTAGGAATCGATCGGTTGATTTGGGCTTTTATCCACTGACGGACAAACGGTGCCTCGATTTCTTCGTCGATCTCGTGGGCTTTGTTAAACTCTTTCCAAAGAATATTTAATCCGGCGGTCTTTAGCTTTTCGACATGCTCTCGTGTTTCGAGCATCGGAAGGTCTTCATCAAACACTCCGTGAGTCACTAACATTGGTGTCGCAAACGACGTTGGCGTGAGATTGCGCTTCCAGTTCTCGAAGAAATAAATGTAGCCGCTGATTCCAATCACTCCTGCAGTTTTAATCCCTGAATTCATTGCGAAGTCACAGCTCACCAGACAGCCTTGCGAGAACCCATAGAAGAATATTTCTTCTGGTGGCCAACCTTGAAATTCAAGTTCGTGCAAAAGTGCAGTCAGTTTTCGGCGCGCAAGCAAGACACCGTTGGCTTGTTTTGGCGGAAATGCGTACCAAGTGTAGCCACCGTCGTAGCTGCGCGGAGCGTTCACCAAAAGGTAGTTCATCTCAGGAAGTTTTAGCTCTTCTTTAATCGTACGGAACGACTTGAGATTGTCGCCGCGCCCATGAAGCACGATCATAAGGCGCTGTTTATGCCTAGGTACGCTCGCCGAAGCTGCGATCCATTCGTACTGTTTGAATTCTGCAATCTGTGGTGTTTTTGGGGTCGCTTTTGCCATGGGAGCAAGGTTGTAACACAAGCCCGAATCGGGCTAAAAGCAGCTTTTTAATCCCCCTCGAAAATGATACGGTACCGCCATGTTTATCGTGACTGGAGCTACAGGCTTTATTGGCAGTGCAATGGTGTGGGAACTCAATAATCGAGGGATCACTGACATTATCTGCGTCGACGCTGTTACTCCTGAAACCCGTCCTGGCTTGCTAGCTCGACGCAAGTACTCGAAATTCCTCAAACACACAGAGCTCTTCGACTATTTAAACAAATCTGAATCTATGGCTGAGGTCGATTGGATCATCCACATGGGTGCCTGCTCCGATACAACTGAGCTCGATGTAAATTTCTTAAAAGAAAATAATACCCTTTACACCCAACGACTTTGGGAGTGGTGCACGGCCAACAAAAAGGGGTTCATCTACGCTAGTAGCGGCGCGGTCTACGGAGCGGGCGATGAGGGTTTCGACGACGCAAGTTCTCCCGATATTTTCAAGCCGCTTAATCCTTACGGTGAATCGAAAGCAGCGTTTGATCGTTGGGCC
>JAYSYM010000266.1:0-1638 GCA_043727635.1 Bdellovibrionales bacterium
CGACACGCTTGTAAAGCTAGCGAAGCATTATCAGATATCTGTTCGTGATCTATTGAACCCTGATTTCAGAACTCACGGAGTACAAAAAACGAAGCTTGATGTATTCGGTCGCAAACGGTTTCAGATTCGTTGCGAGATATTTCCGAGCGAGTTGACGTGTGGGAGCAGCGCTTAAAGGATGTCCCAATGGCGCTTCTTGAAAAATTAGTTGGGCAAGAAGATTTTGTTTATGAGCAGCTTCAGGCGATGCTTGATTCAATGAGCACCGCTTCGAAAGCTAATCAACGTAAGAAAACTAAGTTGAAGTAGGGACCAAGCTAAGGCCGTGATGGTTTATCTTTTTAGCTTTCCGTTTGATCTTCTCAGCTAAGAAAAGCCCCGAGTAGAGAGCAAAGATCCGTAACGCCCAGTCAAGGTCACCGTTTGAAAATTCGCTAATGTCGCTACCCTTTTCCCAGATCATAGCTGTTAGTCGATCTCTCTGTGGCTCCAACGACTCTAGGTCGACAACTATGCTCGTAAATGACATTAAAATCCCCTCGCTTTTGACTTCGATCCGTTGAAGTGAGCAAGGGAATATTGTAGGAATCTACACAAATCAAGTGCAAACTGTCTCGTGCTTATTGACACAGCAGCGAGGCTTAAATAAAGTATTTTTATTTTTGAGCGAAGTTCATTTTCTAGGCAAACAATGAACGAACTGCCGTGAGAATTTTGACTCGAGACTCCGAAGTTGTTCGCATCACTGACCAATAGCGGGCAGCACCTCTCCATGCGCCTGTTTCACCGCCAGTGATCACTCCATCTTTTTTAATCCAGTGAACAAGAATCTTGATGCCAGCTTCTAAATTGAGAAGTGGTTGAAGTATGGTTTTATTCGGATCGTCTCGCTTTAAAAGCTTATCTTTTTCCCAGTCAAATTTGATGAATGGATAGCCGCGAACGTCTTGGTAAGAGAGTTGCAAAAGCCCCTCACTCCAAACTGGCTCGCCGGTCACGCGATCTGGTTTTGGGAAATACTTTTGTGGCTCCATCATCCGAGAAGCTGGATTCCATCCTGATTCGTGAAAACACATTCTTACGACTAGCTCGCACCAAAGTCGCTTACGCTGCTCGGTAGTTAGCTCGAAATACTTCGGCGACCATTTGCCAACGTCTGAAGCTTGATCAAACACATCGAAGTTTTCTGAGATCAAACGATAAATGAAAACGCTCCACGCCTTACGGTGTTCAGCGCCCGAATTTTCCCAAGAAAGCTGGAATGCTGGGTTGGCCCGTTCAATATCCGCCACTTCTTGTTTGGCGGATATGTTCGCATCCAAGATCCATTGAGAAATATCAACAAAGCATCTAAACGCCTTTAATTTATCTCCGTAGATAGTTCTGGCCTTGCTGTGAGCACCATCGCCTTCGCGAGACCCCATTGCATCAGTGTTGTACTCTAGAGTTGCAAACGAATCACCATCTTGGTCGCAATATACGAATCCAACATGGCCCCTAGCCTTATCTTTTCTTTGCTGCTCAACAAACGCATCACCACGATTTCCTTCTGAAGTCTTTCGGTACTTCTCTGGAGCATTGCCTGCGATAGCTTGTGAGCTTGCAGTCTTAGGAACCGGATTTTTAAGCTTAAGAATC
>JAYSYM010000267.1:0-1636 GCA_043727635.1 Bdellovibrionales bacterium
GGTTGAGAGTGGCTGCCAATCATGGAGGATTTATGCAAGCAACAAAGTCTGAACTGAATCTCGAATCCGTTCCTGCCTATTTAAAGCCGGACCAATTGAAGTATGTATTCGAACAGAATCACTGCGCCATCTGCGAAGCCCAGCTTGAGCTCGGTCACGAAGTGAATGTTGAGCAAGAGTTGGTCAAAGAACAGGCACACTGCCCAGCTTGTAAGATCAAAGTTAGAAGTTCACACTTCCGTTTACAGTAAAAAGCCCTACTATTCTCCAGTTGTAGATTTGACGGTGTCATACGATCTGCGATCGTGCCGTCAGAACTCTGACGCCGCCCCCTCAAGCGCTTACTCGGGCTTGCTGCTTCTCAAAGCCTTACGCTACATTGTTGTCCTAAAGGAGATCCCTTGAATATACTACTCAGAACTCTGATTACGGGAGTAATCGGAATCACATTATCTACCACCACCGCATTAGCCAAAACTGACGAGAAGAAGAAGGAAAAGTCGAAGATGGAAAGCAATCCAGTTGTAGTCATGACCACGAACCACGGCCCTGTTGAAATCGAGCTATTCGAAAAACAAGCTCCAATCTCCGTTAAAAACTTTCTTCGCTACGTGGACGAGGGCTTCTACAACGGAACAATTTTTCACCGAGTGATTGCTGACTTCATGATTCAAGGCGGAGGCTTCACGGAGGCAATGGATCAAAAGAAAGTGCACGACCCGATTAAGAATGAAGCTTCTGCTGAGCTCACCAATACTAAAGGTACGTTAGCAATGGCACGTACACAGATCGTCGACAGCGCGACTGCGCAATTTTTTGTTAACGTTAAGGATAACACCTTCTTAAATCATCGCGACAAGACAATGGCCGGTTACGGCTACGCAGTGTTTGGAAAAGTGACTACTGGAATGGACGTTGTTGATAAAATTAAGGGTGTACCCACGACGACTAAGTCAGGTCACGGCGACGTTCCCGTTAAGGCAGTCATCATCGAATCAATAAAACGAAAATAAAAAGAGATCGATGGAAGAGTTTGTTCGCGAGTTCTTTTCAGCGTACGTGTATTACCCGTATTCAATTTACGGTGGCATCTTGCTGTTTATGCTTGCGAGTGGCTTCGGTCTTCCAATTCCTGAAGAACTGGTTTTAGTCAGTGCCGGCATCATCGGCTACTTGTCACTTAATCCGACGGCTGCTCTTCCGCCACCTTATCCGGGCGCACCAACGGTCGACGTATATGTTTTGGCTGCAGTGGCTCTCTTCTCGGTGCTATTCGCAGATTTTTTAATTTACACGCTCGGAAAACGATTTGGTCCGAGATTTTTTCGAACTAGATTTTTCTCGCGGTTAATGACTCCTGAGCGAATGAACCGCTCGCAAACTTGGGTGCGGAAGTACGGCTACTTCACGGTGTTTATCTTTCGCTTCACTCCGGGTGTTCGTTTTCCTGGACATTTGATGTGCGGAGCAATGGGGCTTTCGCCCTACAAGTTCGTCGCTGTTGATGGATTTGCCGCTTTGATTTCGGTCCCTACTCAGGTGCTACTTGTTTCGTTCTACGGCGAGGATATTCTTCGCTATCTCAAAGAATTTAAAATTATTCTATTTAGCCTCCTCGCAATCGGGGGGCTGTTCT
>JAYSYM010000268.1:0-1634 GCA_043727635.1 Bdellovibrionales bacterium
AAATCATCGACTCAAACTTTCGCTCCACACTTCGTCGGTCAAGACGAGAATCCGTACGACCAAGTGAAGTGGGCGCAGCGCTCGAGCAAGATTTCTTCGGCCGATGGTAAAGAAGTTTTTGCGATGAATGCGGTTGAAGTTCCAGAGTCGTGGTCGCAGCTAGCGACAGATATCGCTGTTAGCAAATATTTTAGAAAAGCAGGCGTGCCGGGAGTAGGGCACGAGACGTCGGTTCGACAACTTGTGCACAGAGTTGCGCACACGATTAGAAATGCTGGTGAAGATCTTGGTGGATACTTTGCTACTCAAGAAGACGCTCAGCAATTTGAAAAAGAATTAGTCCATTTGCTCCTTCAGCAAAAAGGCGCGTTTAATTCTCCCGTTTGGTTTAACACAGGCCTCTTTCATAAATACGGAATCAAAGGCAGTGGCGGAAACTTCAAATGGGATTCAAGCTTAAACGCGGCGGTTGAAACTGAGTGTGCGTATGAGCATCCGCAAGCGTCGGCGTGTTTTATTCAAAGTGTTGAAGATGATTTGATGTCGATCTTCAATCTTGCGAAGAACGAAGCGCGAATTTTTAAATATGGTTCAGGTACGGGAACGAATTTTTCAAAAATCCGTGGCGCAATGGAAAAACTCTCTGGTGGAGGACTTTCATCAGGCTTAATGAGCTTTTTAGAAGTTCTTGACCGCGGAGCGGGTGCAACGAAGTCGGGTGGAACAACTCGCAGAGCTGCGAAGATGGTTTCGCTTGATATGGATCATCCGGAGATCCGTGAATTTATTAATTGGAAAGTTAACGAAGAGAAAAAAGTCGCTGCGTTAGTTGAAGCGGGATACTCATCAGACTTTAACGGTGATGCGTACAAAACTGTTGCTGGGCAAAATTCGAATAACTCGGTTCGTGTTCCTGATGAATTCATGGATGCAGTCGAGCGAGACGGTGAGTGGCAAACTACTGCGCGCACTGATGGTTCGGTTGTGGATACTTTCAAAGCTCGTGAATTGTGGAATGATGTTGCTCAGGCGGCTTGGTCTTGTGCTGATCCGGGTGTGCAATTTGATTCGACGATTCAAAAGTGGCACACATGTAGCGCGACTGGCCCGATCCGTGGATCTAATCCCTGTTCTGAGTTCATGTTCTTAGACGATACAGCTTGTAACTTAGCTTCTTTGAATCTTACAAAATTTTTAAGAGAAGACGGAACATTCAACACTGAAAGTTACCGCTACGCTTGTCGCGTGTTCTTTACGGCGCAAGAGATCTTAGTTGATTTCTCGTCGTACCCAACTGCGCAGATCGCTACAAACTCGCACAACTTCAGACCGCTTGGTCTTGGTTACGCAAACCTTGGCACTTTGCTAATGGTTAAGGGTATCGCGTACGACAGCGAAGAGGGTTTTGCTTGGGCGGGAGCCTTGACTGCGATCATGCATGGCGAGGCATTCCGTACGAGTAGTGTGATGGCGCAAAGTAAAGGTGCTTTCGCGGGTTATGCTGAAAACGCTGAAGTGATGATGAGCGTGATGAAGCAGCATCAAAAAGCTATCGACCAAATTGATCGCGAAGCGCTCGATAAAACTGGCGGCGCTGGACTTCTCGATGAAGCTTATAAAATTTGGAATGAAAC
>JAYSYM010000269.1:0-1633 GCA_043727635.1 Bdellovibrionales bacterium
AGCCCTGCGGGACCACTGCCCACCACTATCGGGCGCGAGAAATTTTTAGGGAGCTTAATTTTTTCGACGTCAAAAGTTTCTTCAGGTGGAGTTTCACCTTTTTCGAAGACTTCAACTGAAACTACCCAATGGGGGAGGGAAGAGCGTCTTGCATCGACGGATTGTCTAACGACTCGGTGACTGCCGTAATTGGGGACCATCCATGAGAGTTTTTCTTGAAGGTCTTCGTCTAAGTCGACCTTGAGGTCCTGAATTTTCTTACTCACGTGAGCTGCTTTTTCATGGGTCTTTCATGGGCCGATATCAGTCAGCCAAAAGTTGAACCGTAAGTAACATAACATATCGTCGTCGTTTGACAAAAGGCTCATCGCAAGTTGAGATGAAAGAGCGTGATAAAGAATAAAATTCTCGATTTAGTGATGCCGATTTTGCCTAAAAACGACTTAAGTCATTGGGTAGGTCGCCTAGTACATAGAAAATTTCCAGGGCCGATCGGTCGTAAGTTGGTTCATGGGTTCGCTAAGGCTTACAATTTGAATTTGGAAGAGGCCGAACTGCCGATCGAAGAGTACGAATCGGTAGGTGCACTCTTCACCCGAAAGCTAAAGGCAGGTGCGCGCCCGATTCAGGCTGGCATTGTTCACCCTTGCGACGCTGTGATTACTCAAGCTGGTCGAATTGAGTCAGGAAAAATCATTCAAGCAAAAGGGAAGTTGTACGGAGTTGCCGAGCTATTGCGAAGCTCGCATTGGGCCGAGAAATTTCAAAACGGCACTTTCGTTACCTATTACCTTTGCCCAACTGACTATCACCGCGTGCACTCACCGATGAACGGTAAAGTTCGATGGAGCACTCATGTGCCGGGCGAACTGTGGCCAGTGAATGATTGGTCAGTGCAAGCGATTGCTGATCTATTTACGTTAAATGAGCGCGTTGCAATCACGATTGAGGCCGAGAAAACTGCAGCTCTTGTCATGGTCGCTGCCACGAATGTCGGGAACATTACGATTTCGTTTGATGAGAAAGTAAAAACGAACGCACGGGAGCCTGAACTTGCACCGCGCGAACGAAGCTATGATCCTGTTGTAGAAATCAAAAAAGGCGATGAAGTCGGAATTTTTCATCTCGGGAGTACAGTGATCATGCTTTACGAAGAAGGCATGGTATCTGAAGAGTCTGCAACTCGGCTCATCGGCAAAGCTGTAAAGCTCGGCCAAACGTTACAATCCTAATCAATCAGTTACTAAAATCTTGCACCCAATAGTTGTTGAATCTACCGATTCCAACTTTGCGATATTTTGAATTTAAAATATTTCTACGATGCCCCGGTGAATTCATCCAGCTATCGACAACAGAAGCAGCTGAAGTTTGTCCGCGAGCAATGTTTTCTCCTGCGGTGGTGTACGTAGCGCCAGCCTTGCGAAGTCGACCAGACATTCCCACTCCATTTAAAGAAGTGTGGGAGAAATATCCTCGTTGGCTCATATCAACAGCATGAGAACGGGCAGCGGCAGCTAACTTTTCATCCATTATCAAGCGAGGAAGTTCTCGTTCTTCGCGTTCGATATTAATAAGTGCAAGAACTCTGTAAGCCGATGTAGTGATTGCGCTTGCTTGTGGGATGAAAAGTAAA
>JAYSYM010000270.1:0-1633 GCA_043727635.1 Bdellovibrionales bacterium
TTAAGCGACTCGATATAGTCGAAAAGCGTATTGAGTTGTTAAACGAACACTCTAAAGACGATGACGTAAATGAACTTCTCATGATTTGCCGCAAGCACAAAGTTGCACTCGTGAGCGATTGTGGAACTCCCGGATTTTGTGATCCAGGCTCGCGTTTAGTGCGAGTTTGTCGTCGTGACGGCATCGCTATTCAAGGCCTACCCGGCCCATCGTCGTTGATGACTTTGTTGAGCTTAAATGGGTTGGAGATGCGCGAGTTTGTGTTCAGAGGATTTCTGCCGGCTGAGCGTGGCGAGCGGGCTGCGGCACTGAATGAATTGCGTCGCGAGCGCCGTGCAGTGGTGCTGATGGATACACCTTATCGCCTTGGTCGATTGATGTCAGAGCTTTCGGAAGTTTTTGGCGAGCGTAAGGCGTTGCTTGGTCTTGATCTTACTCAGGCTACTGAGAAAGTTTTAGAAGGCTCGGTATCTTCGCTAGCCAAAGAGACCGAAGGACTGAAAGCAGAGTTTGTTTTGCTACTTCATCCGTCTGAAGTTGATGGGACTGAGGCGTCAGTCGTACCTCGTGCTGATCAGCCACCTCGCAGAGAAGCGCGACCTGATTCTCGACCCGATTCACGCCCGGGCGCTCGTCGAGTGAAAACTCGCAAGTTTACTCCTGGAAGACGTGACGGTAAGAAGCGGTAGTGTCGCTTTAGTGCCTATCTAGTTTCTGTGGCTAGTTTCTGTGGCTAGTTTCTGTGGCCGCTCGACAATGCCGATTAACGGTTCCTGTTCACTTGATACACAGCTAAAATCGCTTCCTTTGAGCTAGTGACAACAAACTGGGGTACGAAGTTTGTAGTAGCTAAGCATGTGAAAATGCGTCTGAGCCGAACCCTAACATTTGTAGCCCTCGCCGCGCTGATAACTCTCAGTGGGGCGGACTCGTTTGCAAGCGCGATGACCTGCCAAAGCATCTTTCAGAAAACGAATCAAAACTTCAAGAAAGTACTTCGTGAGCGTCGCAAGAATATGTTCTTGCGCGATGCTGATGATAGCGCTCCGATTGAACGACGAATTAAAATTCTCGTCTCTGGATTGCGAAAACATGCAGTCGATTCGATTGATCCTGCAGACGTGCGAATTGATTTTGCTGATCCATCGCTCGTCATGCCGATCACTTATCCCAATGGTGTGACAAAATATCGGATCAACGCCTCAGGTTTGCGATACATCGAAGCTGATCAACCGAATGATTTTTATCGCGGCGGTGTTTTCAAAGTTCAGCGCTCTAGAGGCTTTTATGCTGATGGCACCGAGATGAGAGGCGCCTATCACAACGAAGCGTGGTCCTGGGATGTAGTCACTTACAAAAACGATAAAGGCCAGACGATTGCACTTGGCGGAACTATGGCTCAGCCGGAGCCGGGCGCCTTACCAAACGTTGCTAACCACAACAGTTCTCGATCGCGATGGTACGGCACAGTTGAGCATGTTGAAACGTCGCCGGGAACTTTCGAAGAACGAATTATTTGGCAAGCACCTGTTCATGACTTTAACCGTACTCCACATACTGATTGGAACTATCACGGGTACGGCGGCACTCTGCTCACTAAATGGAATGCGAAAAGTAAACTGCACGAGCCGGT
>JAYSYM010000271.1:0-1630 GCA_043727635.1 Bdellovibrionales bacterium
CTGTTCCATCGAACTTTGAGCGCGCTGGTCTTGCCGTGCATTTTGATTCATATTGAAATCCATCAAGCGCGGTGAATTTTGCGCCACCTCTACCTTCAACGAATCGACATTGAGATTGTGCGAGGTGAGCTGAGTTTTAAGTTCTTCGAGGCCGTCGCGTAAAATCTGCTGAGCTTGCTCTGTACTCGCAACCATCTGCACTTGCACCGCTCCATCAATTACGCTGACTTTGAGTTGAACTCTTCCCAAACCTTCAGGGCGAAGTTCAACATCCATGGTGCCACCGCCTCTTTGCGCCATCAGGTTGGCTCTATCGCCCAACTGATTCATATTTTCGGCGCGCATCTCTGGAGTCACCGCAAGTTCCAAGATCTGCTTCTGTTCAGTTTGTGATGTTGGAACACTGAATTCGCGACCCAGTCCTTGAGAAGCAAGCGAGCTATCAAAGTCACTGAGCGATTCAACATCTTGATCGAGAACATCAGATGGGGCGAAGGACTGGTTTTTCGAATTTTCTAAAGTTTCTTTCCCAGACACCGAAGAGAGATTAGGGACAGTCCGTCCTGAAACTAAATTATCGCTCCCAAAAAAAGAATCGGCATTGAAAGAATCCATAGAAGCAATGGATGACGACGAATTCGACCCAAACTGAGAACCTCTAGCCTTGCTGTAGAGTTCACGAACACGATCACTGCCCGATTTAACATTGGAAGCATTGATACGATCGTTAAGCGAATTTTCCAACGCAACCAACGAAAGAGCTTCAGCGGTGGATACGGGGGTGAGATTTTTCTGATCCGCGGTGCTCGCCAATGTTTGTTTTGAAGCGGGCGTAAAGCGAGCAGAAAGAGAGCCCTCGCCTAATTCTGAGATCTCTGCCGTGTCTCTAAAATTATTATCTAATCCAAAGTCTGCACCAAAGCTTTCACGGCCACTTGCATAAGGATTAGTATTGAGATCACCAGCAAGATCTCCACTTAGGCCTAAATCAAAATTTGAAGCCAAATTAAATGCTGAGTTAGCGCCGAAGTTTTCATCAGAGCCCGCATACTGTAAACCAAATTGGTTTTGGTCAAAATGCATGGATTCAGCCGACGGAGATTGGCCGAGTTGATTTAAAAACTCTTGGTTTTGAAAATTCAAATTCTGTGAACGGTTGCCACCGATATTTTTAAGCGCACCGGCATTCGCGGTTGCGGCTGACGACGACGCGGAATTTGGTGAGCCTGGCAATTTACTCGCAGTGAGTGCCGCATTTAAATTGGCCGATCCTGGTGAAACGGACCCGGACTGCGATGCCGCCATTTGCGAAAAGGCATTTGCATCGTTTGCGGCCATCAATGTCGGCGCGATCAATGCGCTAGAACGCTCATCGTGGTCGCCGTCACCACTGATATTTTTTTGAATTTGTGCGAGAAAGTTTTTGGTGATGTCGCGGGCCTGGATGCCTTTTTCGCCTTCAAGACCTAAAGGTGAAACCAAACTCTCCATGACCGTTGGATCTTGAGTGAGTAGCTTCATAGGTTCGACTTGGTTTAGGACCGACGCAACCTGCATCGGACTCAGCTGAAGTTTCTCACTCATATCTTCGACGTAGTCTTCGATCAAAAGAGAAAGATCGTTCAGTCGA
>JAYSYM010000272.1:0-1630 GCA_043727635.1 Bdellovibrionales bacterium
GAGAGCTATCTGCGAAGCCGCTACAGTGATGGCTTCTAGGGTAGAGGGTTGACCATTCAAAGTCAGTGTTCCGTCAGTACCCAATGCGATGTTGAGTGAAGTTTGCGGAGTCGCTTCACCGCTTGATGCCTTCGGGAGATTGATATCGATCGAAGGTTTCAAGACTAGCGGTGCGGTAACCATGAAGATAATCAAAACCACGAGAATGACGTCGACCAATGGTACGACATTTATTTCTGCTATTGGCTGATCATCGTCTCCGCCAAGGCGCCCAGCCATGAGTTAGGCCTTTCCTTTTGCATATGCGAGACAAAGTTCGCGAACACTCTCAAGGCTGTGCATTGATGCACGTACTTGTCGCTGAAAGTGGTTGTAGGCAATGACCGCTGGAATTGCGACGATCAAACCTACCGCTGTAGCGACGAGAGCTTCTGCGATGCCGAGCATGACAGCTTCGTTTCCTGCTCCGATGTTGTTTGAAAGGTCACGGAACGCCTTCATGATTCCAAGTACCGTTCCAAGGAGACCGATGAATGGAGCGTTTGATCCAACAGTTGCAAGGAAGTTGAGTGAGCGCTCAAGTGCCGGGCGTTCAACCAATGCGTAAGCGCTGAAAACTTCTTCTAGTCCAGATACGCCTTTATCTTTTGCATGACGTAGTCCGTAAGAAAGAGCTCGACCTTCGAGTGAGTCGCGGTCTCTAGCCAATTCTTCGATCTCGCTATAGTTGTTACTTGCGAGAGCCTCTTTGATGCGGACCTTAACTTTGTCGCTCTTGCGTTTAACTGCTCCGAGGGTCACCAAGCGTTCCAAAATTAGGCCAATGCTGATGACGCTAAGAAGTACCAAGATATAAAGGATAATTTCCGCTCCACCTTGCGCTAAGTTGAAGAGCTTTTCCGTAAGCATTTTTGACTCCTGAAGTTTGAAACAGACATATTTTGGCTGGAGCTTAAATGGACGGTCAAGGTATCATTTGTCGTGATGAAAAGTACCTTTCGCCAGTTGATAGTTCTATTGCTCTGCACAGTTCTATGGGGCTGTAACAGTAAAGCTCCGCAGCAGACTTCTGTGATTTTGATTCTAGTCGAGGGACTCTCGTTCTCTGCAGTGACTTGTAACGATTCTGACTCTGAAGAGGGTAGTGGCTTTCAGGTATTTTGCGACGAATCTGTTCGATTTACTCACGCATTTACCCCGTCTGTCCTTAGCCAGTCGACCGTTGCCTCAGTGTTGAGTGGCCGTTATCCTCCGGAGCATGGCGTTTGGCATAATGGGAATCAGTTCTTGCCGGCGAAGATCGTTACGGTTGCGGAAGTTGCGCATCAAAATGGTTATCAGACTGCATTTTTCTCGGGTGGCGCGCCCATATTCAGAAAAGCAGCGCTTAACCAAGGCTTCGAAATTTTCGAAGACAACATTACTCCGTCACTAACCAGGCTATATCGCCCAGCAGCTGAAGTTATAAATCATTTCTTAGAATGGAAGATCGATGATGTTGGAAATCAACGATCGTTAGGCGTGTTGTTTATCGGCGATCTTCAATTTACGGATTTCGCGACAACTGATGAACTGGGAATGGTGCGAGAGAGTTCTTATCAGAGCCAGCTTCACGAAGTAGATGCGCAGC
>JAYSYM010000273.1:0-1616 GCA_043727635.1 Bdellovibrionales bacterium
TGAAACTCAGACTCTGGTGATTCCACGTATGAACGAAAATGAAATCACCGCATTTAATATGGCGAAGTATCCCGGCTATAAAAATTAATTAAGTTGAGATCAGCTTTTGCTGTTTTTTGCGAATGTACAGAATCTTGTCTACTGCTGCGACGTGAACGCCTTCTGTGTCAAAGATATCAACCGTTAATTGATAGTCAATTTTACCTTCGCGCTCAACCGCAGTTTTGATTTCAGTGATCTGCTGTTCATTGAGTTTAAATTCGACGGTGAGTTTTGTCTTGCCGGGCTTGAGATAGCGAATCGATGCACTTTTATCCCAAACGATGTAGCTCGGACCTAAGTTTTTCAGCAGCATGACCATGTAAAACGCGTCGGTCATGGCAAACATTGAGCCACCGTACTGCGTTCCGACATAGTTCTGATTCCAAAAATACCGCTTAAGTTCTACGCGAGCATAGCGGAAGTCATCGTGAACCTCTGCGATTCGAATCCCGGCGCCAAGAAATGGGGGCCAAAAGTTCCAAAGCTTGAAGATAAACTGTTTTGGAATCACGACTTTGCCTCCTATAATGTCTTCATTGTATGAGCAATTTAGATTCTTTGAAGCAAAAAGTTGATCTCCGACTCACACTACCCGTGAGTTTCTATTTTAAGGAAGCACAGCGACCGACAAATAAGACTGTGCTTTTGCTCCATGGATATCAAGACTCCGCCGGCTCGTTGTTCAAAAGAGTCTTCGGTGACGCCGATCACTCTGAGGAGCAACACTTCGATTTTAATATTCTCGCACCTAATGGTGTGTACCCGGTTCCGGTCAAAGCTGAAGAAGGGTTTCGGGAAGCGTACGCGTGGTACTTCGTAGACCCGGCACGTGACCTCGTACTTGTGGCGCCGGATGTGGCAGCGAGAAGTCTCGTAGCTCTCGTAAAGCATCTGAGTTTAGAGGCGAATACTTTTCATATTGTTGGCTTCTCGCAAGGAGGGATCCTTGCTCCGTTTGTTGCGCGTGAACTCAGTAATGTCTCGGGGATAATTGGTGTGGGCACCCTGTTCTTGCCTGACCTGTATGATGGCTTACGCAGCACTTTGCCAATCGACGCTATTCACGGTGTTAACGACGAAATTATCACGCTGGCGACAAGTCAAAAGGGTTATCAAGAGCTTAAACAATTGCAACCTAGACCTGGTGAGTACTACCAGTTCAAGGGTCTCAGGCATACACTCGATGATGCGGCTCGAGCGAAACTTAAAGAGCTGATTGAACTTCGACTTCTTTCAAAATAGGCGGGAGATGATGAGCGAAAGAGTTGTTTTTGTTCGAAGAGTTCACTTCAGCGCGGCCCATGCCTATGCCAAGCCCGGCGCTAGCTTTGATGAGAACAAAAAGATTTACGGCTCATCAGCCATGCCCGCTGGTTTAGGTCATAATTTTAAACTTGAAGCTCACTTCGAGGGACAAATCGATTCGCAAACTGGAATGATCGTCAATCTCGCTGACATCGACACTTGGCTAAAGAAGATGGTGGCTCCGCTCGATCATCATCACTTGAATAACGACGTTGATTTTTTTAAGAGCAACGTCCCGACTGCTGAGAACATTGCCCGCTACTGCTTTG
>JAYSYM010000274.1:0-5179 GCA_043727635.1 Bdellovibrionales bacterium
CGTAATTGAGATCGCGTAAAGCTTTGACTGCGCCGTAGCCATCAAGAACCGGCATTTGAAGATCCATTAAGACGACATCAAAAGAAGAACTCAGTGCAGTTTCAACACCACGTTTGCCGTCTGGTGCTGTTGTCACTTCGGCACCAGCTCTAATCAGATAGCGAGAAATTAAATGACGATTCTCTGCAGAGTCCTCAACTAACAGAACTTTCACTCCGTCTAAGCGCAGCTCGTTTGTTTTTGTGTGAGCGATCAATCGCGTTGAAGTTGAAGCAAGCTTTACCGGAATACGGATCTGAAAGTGTGAGCCTTCATGTCGTTCTGGCATTAGCGTCAAAGTTCCGCCCAAAGCTTCGCTGAGACGTTTCGAAAGATACAAGCCAAGTCCGGTACCACCAAATCGTCTAGTCATCGAGCCATCGGCTTGAGCGAAGGGTTTGAATAATCGTTCGCGTTGTTCAGGAGAAATGCCCAATCCGCTGTCGCAGATATCAAAAACTAAGTCGCGCTTTACATCGCTGGTGCTCAGATCGGATCTAACTCGAACCGTAATAATGCCGTTAGCGGTAAACTTGATCGCGTTTCCGATGATATTGAAAAGAATTTGCCGCAGGCGAGTCGGATCCGAGATGACGTGATCAATGTCGTCGTCAAGTTCAGGAATGTAATGGAACATCAGACCTTTTTCCTGCGCCTCAAATGCCATCACCGAACAAGTTTCAGCTAGCAAACCAGTGAGCGAAAAATCAACTTTTTCGATTTCGATCTTATCGCTTTCAATTTTTGAAACATCGAGAATCTCGTTAATGATTCGAGTCAGCTGTTCGCCATTTTGGATAATCGTTTCAAGATAGTGCTTGTTTTCATCGGGAGAGAGTGCCGAATCCTTAAGAATTTCTGCATAGCCAATCATGATGCCAATTGGGGTTCTAATCTCGTGGCTCATGTTGGCAAGAAATAATGTTTTGGTTTGGTTGGCGCTCTCAGCAGCGATTTCAGCTTCTTTGATAATTGAAACGTCGTTTGCTGCCAATGCGAGACCAGTGATTTCTCCGTTCTGGTTTATGGTTGGCTGTACGCGAACGTCGAAGTCGCGACGCTTTTGATCTTGATAGAACGAAATTGTTTGGCGAGCCTCAACGCCAGAGCTTAATACGCATTGCTTTAGTTTAATTAACGGCTGTGCCTGATCGAGCGGAAAAATTTCATCATCACTTTTTCCAACAATATCATTTGAGAGTTCTGGGTAGGCGCGATCAAAGTTATGAGCCCAAGTGTATCGAAGGTCCTGGTCAATCATCGCAA
This sequence comes from Bdellovibrionales bacterium, assembly GCA_043727635.1. Lineage (GTDB taxonomy): Bacteria > Bdellovibrionota > Bdellovibrionia > Bdellovibrionales > JAMPXM01 > JAYSYM01. The sequence goes on from JAYSYM010000274.1 coordinate 1,306, forward strand.
CGAAGGTGCCTGAACCTTGAAGCGCAAGTTGGAAACGCTCTTCGTTCGCTTTGCGTTCTTCTTCACGCTGTTTGCGATCAGTGATGTCAGTTCCTGACGGGATCAGATAAGTGATCTCATATTTTTCGTTAAACATTGGAGTGAGCGAGAAGTCGACGTCGATTAATTCCCCTTTGCTCGACTCAATTTTGATATCGCATCTTACCGTTTGGCCGCGCCGAGCTTTAGCGATGGCATTCTCCATCTTGCTTTTCTCTTCAGGGTAATTTTCAAACCAAGGGGCTTCGGCTAAGCTGTCGCCACGAATTTCATCGAGAGAACAGCCAACCGTTTTAAGCGTATAATCGTTTGCGTAGATCAATTCGCCGCGTGGATTTGCAATTCCCACAAAGTTGGAAACTGCGTTCAGCATGTCTTTGAGCTGTTTCTCCCGATCTAGAGCTGATCTTCGTTGGATCTCCGCTTTTTTGCGTAGGCGATTAAGTGCATCCATTGCCGCACTTGTAACGATTCCAAGTAGGATGAAGATAGCGATGTCGAAAATATCTTTAGCGTTATGAATTTTTAGGCTGAACCTTGGTTCGAAGAACACCAGATTTGCGACGATGGTGCCGAACAACGTTGCAAGAAGCCCAGAGCCAAGTCCGACCCGCCAAGCGCAGAAAGCCACACCAGCAAGCATCAGCAGTAGCGGAGCATTCTCTCCCACTAGCTCTCGCGCAGCTAAGTGAATTAAAATGACCGAATCGATCGCAAGCAGCGCAGTGCCAAATGATATTAGAAAATGCTTATTCTTTTGAGTCAGACAGTCCCTCCCTTGGGTACCTGTGAGACTATTAGACATAAAATTTCGGAGTGTTGAATGAGGGAGCTGTGTCGTATGTGTGCTGATCAGAACACATACGTGCAGTTATGCCACTCTAACTCGATTAAGGTAGTGAAAAATATTTCAACGCCAGCTTATCGAGCAGCCTACTTACACAATTCGACCTCGGCTAAACGTTAAACTTGAAGAAGATAATGTCGCCATCTTTGACGACATATTCTTTGCCTTCAGAGCGATACTTGCCAGCCTCTTTAACTGCTGCTTCGGTCTTTAAAGCAAACAAGTCTTCGCAGTGATAGGTCTCTGCGCGAATGAATCCGCGTTCAAAATCAGAGTGAATAACACCGGCTGCGCCGGGGCCTTTAGTTCCGCGACGGATCGTCCATGCGCGAACTTCTTTTTCACCAGCCGTGAAATAGGTTTGTAGCTCGAGGAGTTTGTAAGCTTCCCAGATCAAGCGATTTAGGCCTGGCTCAGTTGCGCCAATCGACCCAAGAAATTCAGCTTGTTCTTCTTTAGGGAGGAGTGCGATCTCAGCTTCGAGGGCTGAGCAAATCACAAGGTGAATATTTCCTTCTGACTTTGCTCGAGTGCTCACTTCCTCTGCCCAAGCGTTTCCGCCCTTTGCCATGTCCTCTTCGTTGACGTTGCAAGCGTAGAGAATTGGTTTGGTAGTTAACAGATGAAGATCATGAACAATCGGCTTTTCGGTATCATCGAGATCAGCTGCTCGCGCTGGCTTTCCGGCCGCCAGAAGATCAAAAACTTTTTTGTAAGCGCCGAATTCAACGATCGCTTTTTTATCGCCGCTCTTCGCAGTCTTCTCCACTTTTTGCATTCGCTTTTTAACTGCCTCTAAATCTGCAAGTTGAAGTTCAGTGTTGATCACATCGATATCTCGAAGTGGGTTCACTGAACCTGAAACGTGAATAATGTTTGGATCATCAAAGCAGCGAACCACGTGAACGATCGCATCAGTCTGGCGAATGTGTCCTAAGAACTGGTTTCCTAAACCTTCACCTTTGCTTGCTCCAGCAACGAGACCCGCGATATCGACAAACTCGATCACTGTCGGAATTAGACTTTTAGGTTTGATAAGCTCCGAGATTTTTCGCAGACGTTCATCGGGAACTGTGACGACACCAACGTTTGGATCGATCGTGCAAAACGGGTAGTTGGCAGCTTCAGCTTTCGCTGAAGTAAGTGCATTGAACAGAGTACTTTTGCCTACGTTTGGTAAACCTACGATTCCAACCTGTAATCCCATAATTTCTCCAGAAGAGGCTAAGTTTTAGCGTACTTCGGAGAAGTGCGCACGGTTAAAGTTGGAAGCTGCCTTATCAGGGCCATCAAAAATGATTGATTCGATCGCGTCACTTGCGACGCCTAAGTATTGGTCCATTACGCCGCCTTCCTCTTGCGAGAAGTTCTGCAGCACGTGGGTCGCAGTATCGATGTTGGTATTGGCTGACTTGCCAACGCCTAAGCGTAGGCGAGTGTAATCTTGCGTTCCAAGATGTTCAGTGAGGCTCTTAAGACCGTTATGGCCGCCAGAGCTGCGATTTTTTTGAATCTTCATTGCACCGAATGCTAAATCGACTTCATCGTGCACCACGATCACATTTGGAATTTCGATTTTATAATAATCCATCAGCGGGCGTACGCTCTCGCCAGATAAATTCATGAACGTCTGGGGCTTACAGAACAGAAGCTCTTGGTCGTCCAACTTCAAGCGATAGGTGATTGCTTTTTTTTCTTCTCGTTGAGGAACTTTGGTTCCTAATCCCGCGACAAAGTAATCAACGGCCATAAAACCGATGTTGTGACGAGTGAAGAGATATTTCGCGCCAGGATTACCGAGACCAACAATCAGCCACATGATGTACCTATAACAAAAAAGGCATCCGCGCGGATGCCTTGTTTTTGCTGCCACGACTTTGATTGCCGTGGCTGCCTAGTTGCCTTGATGATTACTTCTTCTTGTCGCCCGCCGCCGGAGCCGCTTTCGCTGCCGCCGCTGGAGCTGCACCCGGAGCTGCCGGAGCACCCGCTGCCGGAGCTGCTGCCGCTGCTGGATCCGCTGCTGCTGCAACTACTGGAGCTGCTTCTTCAGCAAGAATGTTTACAGTTGCGATCGTGAGAGTTTGGTTTGAAATGATCTTCACACCTTTTGGTGCAGTTAGATCAGATACGTGAAGTGCATCGCCGATATCTAAGTTAGAAACGTCAGCTACGAACTCTTCAGGAATGTCTGAAGGTAAACATTCGATTTCTAATTCACGAAGAAGCGCTTGTAACAACCCGCCTGAAGCAAGACCGATTGGTTTACCTTCGAAGCGAATTCCAACGCTAACTCGAATCGCTTTCGTCATATCAACAGCGTAAAGATCAACGTGTTGAGGGCGACGATTAACTGGGTGAACTTGTACGTCTTTGATAAGAACGTTCATTTTACCAAGTTCTGCATTGTCAGACTGAAGACCGAAGATTGTTGCTTCGAACTTACGGCCTGCATAGCGAGTAACTGTTAACTCATCGATCATAAGATTAACTGGTTTTGTTTTTGGACCGTAAAGAACCGCTGGAATTAATTTATTCATGCGATTTTGGCGTGAGTGGTGTTTTCCAGTCTCGCGAGTAGTAACCTTCAACTGAATCTTCTCTGACGTTTTCATTTGTTTCCCTTCATCCCATCGGCTCCCAAAAACATTTCAGGCTGGCCTACTTGATTTCTATATTAATCGAACAATGAACTTACAGAAGCGTTTCCGTAAATTCTTCGAATCGCTTCCGCTACTAACGGAGCAACCGAAATGATCTCAATCTTTTTACAAGCTTGAGCTGCCGGGCTCAGTGGAATCGTATCTGTGACGAACACCTTTTCAATCCCACTTTCGGTGAGACGTGAAATGGCTGGTCCGGAAAGTACGGCGTGCGTAGCTACGGCAATCACCTTTTTTGCACCATTCTTTAGCAAGCTGTCAACAGCTTGAGTTAGGGTCCCAGCCGTATCAATCATGTCGTCGACGATAATGGCGGTCTTATCTC
>JAYSYM010000275.1:0-5154 GCA_043727635.1 Bdellovibrionales bacterium
ACGCGCTACCAACTGCGCCAACAGACCATCGCGAAAGAATGTCCAAGGTACTTACTAACGATTGATGGGTCAAGCGCGGGAGCTTGGCAACTTGCCAGAGCTAATACAATTCGACGACGTCGTTTTCTTTGAAGCCTGAGCCGGAGTGGACGACGCCGATTGAGCCGTCTTTGCCGAAGTAGCTCACTACTTCGATGGTGCCTTTTAAACGCCCAGGAACGCGGCCAATGAGTGCGCCAGTCTCGGGGTCGTAAACATCTTCGCCGTCTTCCATGACCTTCAAAATGTCGCCAACCTGTAGGCCAGACATGCGACCCGCGTTGAGGTAGATGCGTTCGCCTTTGATCAAAGCAACGCGTCCTTCCCAAGACAATTTCTCAAGGATTTGGCTGAAGCGAGGAATGAAAGTTAAAAAGCCTTTAGCAATCGCCACTTCGATCAGCTCTGGGTCTTGCTCCAATAAACGATCGCTGTATGCTCGCTGAGCTACTCGCGTTGTTACGTCTTCGACGAATGATGAATGCATTTCGTTTAAGAGAATCTGGCTGTTCTTCGTTGAAACCATCCGCACTTGCACTGTCGCGTCGACTCTTAAGCGAAGCTTACGAACTAAACCAACTTCGTCGCCAAGCCTTCTCGTTTTTACATCGATTACTTTACCTTCGATAAACGCGCTCAATCCGAGATCATCGCCGATCTTCGACATTTCAGTGAAATCATAAGCACCGTTTTTAACGAATTGATTTACGTCTTTTGGAAAATCAGATGGGTTTACTAAGACGAAATTTTCGGTCTTGAGTAGATTACGAATTAAAACTTCGCGTGCTCCTCTTGTCGGTTCTTTGTCGCGAGCTGGATTAGCGTCAAGAAATGGCAGGACCATAATTCTTTTGCGGAGAGAGGGATCGGTTGCGCCGCGAGCTTGATGAGGAACATCTCGAACTTCGCCCCTTTTGCGATCACTCGAAACGCAAGAAGTTACGATTATTGAAAGCGCGATGACAGTCGATGCTTTGAAGAGCTTTTGAGTTCCCATATCCCTAGGATAAGCTAAGTAAACTAAGCTTCAAATGGGCTAACGTCGCGCTTTCACACGAAGCTCGATTTCATTGCTTTCAGCGTTGCCGACCTCAGTCTGGAAGCTAGGTAACTGAGCCTTCTTGAGTTGGTCAGTTAAAGTAGAAAGTGAGCCTTTAAAGTCTGCCTCTAAAACCACGCGACCAGAGGAGAATTTGCGGTCTCGTACGTTCTTAAGGTCTCGAACCGTACGATTAAGTTCAGTTTTGAAGTCCTCAAACTGCTTTGGAGTCAAAGTGCCAACCGCAGCAATCTGAACAGCCGTCGACCCTACTACGCCCGACTGCCATGCCTCGTGAACAGTCGCAGTGAGTTCTTTAGAAACCTCAGTAAACATTTGCTCAGCAGCCGCCTTAACAGTCGCTTCGTTGAACCGAGCAAGTTTGGTTGAGCGGGTAAGATCAACGAGCAAGCGCGAATCTGAAGCTTGGAAGACTCCCACCTTAAGTGCAAAAGTTCCCGTGCCATCTTCTAACTTTCGATAGCGACCTTCACCACGGACAACCATTTGCGCTTTAGCGGTTGTTACGAGCTCGGCCTCGCTAAAACTTGATCGTGAAATCGGAGCAAGTTCAAAGCCCTTCTTTTTCAGATCGCTCGACAGCTTCGCTTGCCAAATTTTTTGCAGAGTCGCTAAGCTCAGTTTGCCTTCAGCCGACTCGGGCGCCCAAGACTTAAAAGAAATTTCTGAATTCTTGTCGGTAAATGCCACTAACGAAATTAATGTTCCCGGAGTCTCCGTATCAGCTAACAAACCTGCAGACTGAACAATTTTTCGAAGTGAATCGGGTGACACCTTTAGTTCGACAGAAACTTTGAAGCCAGTTGGTGATTGAGCTGCTTGGCTCGGTCGAGTGAATGGGATGAATTTTGAGGACTGAGAAATAATTCGCTTGTCGATCACCTCTCGATTTTTGCGATATTTAGCTTCGCCGATTAATTCGATAACCTGATTACGCGCCGTAGTTTCGGTTGCTTGAGCCGTAATCTCGCGAACTGCATCGGCGGCTGAAGCCGCACTCATAGAAACACCGTCATATTTTACTGTGATTAAATCAGATTGGGCTGACGCGTGGACAGCAGTGAGTATCGCCAAGATTGATATTAGAAGTTTCACTTTTTGCCCTCCGGGCCGATTAAGCACGAATTTGAACGAAATCTGTTCGTCCAAATAATCCATGTAAATTTTCAAAGAAAGCTTGAGTCGGGTCAATTCCTTGTGGCTCGCTCACTTCCATCGTCACAGTCTTTTGCAAGTCAGGAAGTTCAATTTCGAGTTCAACTCCGGTCGACCCCGGAAATTTCTTTAGTACTTCGCTAAGGAGACCCAGGCGATCTTGCATACTGATATCGATCTTAAGAGTCATGTGCTTCGACTTGCGAAGAACTTCTTCCAAAATTCCGACTCGGTCGACAAGAATCTTGCATGACTCTCCGTCCTTCTCGAGCGTGCCGCCTAATAAAACAGGAAGGTCCGATTTTAATGGAGCTTCAGCCTTTACGAAAACATCTGGGAACACGACAAGCTCCACTTGTCCCGTTAGATCTTCGAGTTGAGCGAACGCCATGCGCGTGCCTTTTTTTGTGATCAAGTCGCGAACGCTTGTAATCAAGCCGGCTAGAACCACGCGTTTCTTATGATCCTGGGTCTTAAGCTGATCGACAGTGCAAGTTGTCCAAACTTTGTAAAGGCCCGTGTAACCGCTTAGTGGATGGTCGCTAAGATAGAATCCAAGAACTTCTTTTTCATACGCAAGCCTTGCGCCACGCCCCCATGGCTCAGAAGGTGCCAAGAACACCTTTTGTTTCTGAGTCTCTTCAGCGTCGGCCATAGCAAAAAGACTTACCTGCCCAACTTCTTTATCTTTTCGCGTAGACTCAGCACGCTCCAGGTACTTTTCGTAGCCGTTAACTAGTTGCGCGCGATGTGCTCCGTAGTTATCAAACGCACCAGCTTTAATCAGGCACTCAAGTGCCTTGCGATTCACTTTGCGAGTATCAACGCTATCAAAAAACTCATCAAGGTTTTCAAATTTGTGATTTGGAATCTTAGATCGGGCATCGATGATGTTTTCAACTGCGCCCTCACCGACACCCTTAATCGCACCGAGAGAAAAGTAAATCGTCTCGTCTTTTACGTTAAATTTGTAATCAGAATGATTAATGTGCGGAGGTTCAACATTGATACCGCGCTGTCGAGCATCGCGAACGTATTTTACGATGTTGTCAGTGTTACTCATCTCGGTTGAGAGAAGTGCTGCGTAGAATTCAATAGGATAATAGTTTTTGAGCCAAGCCGTTTGCGCTGCGATCACGCAATAAGCGGCAGCGTGAGATTTGTTGAATCCGTAGTTCGCGAATTCTTTCATGAGTTCGAAAAGCTCACCAGCTTTTTTTGCGTCATGACCGTTATCGTTTGCGCCCTTCATGAAACGCTCTTTTTGCGCATCCATTTCAGAAGCAATCTTCTTACCCATCGCACGACGAAGCATATCGGCTTCACCTAGTGAGTAGTTGGCAATCTTCGAAGAAATTGCCATTACCTGTTCTTGATAAATAATAATCCCGTACGTTTCAGAAAGAATTTCTTCAAGTTCCGGGAATAAGTATTCAACTTTCGATTCGCCGTGCTTTCGGCGAGTAAATTCAGGAATCATGTCCATCGGACCTGGACGATAAAGCGCGTTGATAGCTGTGATATCTTCGAAACTATTTGGTCGAATCTTTCGAACCGTATCGGTGATGCCGTCGCCTTCGAACTGGAAGATACCCGCCGTATCACCTCTCGACATGATGTCGTAGATGCCTGGATCAGAAAGAGGAATTTCCTGCGGCAAAATTTTCTTGCCGCGGTTTTTCTCGATCAACTCGAGAGCATTCTGAATATGTGTGAGCGTCTTAAGACCAAGAAAGTCGAATTTGATTAAGCCGATCTTCTCGGCCCACTTCATATCGTACTGAACGACGTTTTCGCCATCAGCACCTTTATAAAGTGGAGCATGCTCAACCAAATTGTCATCGGCGATCACTACACCGGCTGCGTGAATACCCGCATGTCGAACCAACCCTTCAATTTGTTGAGCGATGTCGATCATGTTCTCAACTTGCGGATTGTTCTCCATCTGTTCTTTAATACGTGGCTCAAGTTCGAGAGCTTCTTTGATAGTGATGCCGAGTTTCTCAGGCATAAGCTTTGAGATTACATCGACTTCAGCATAGGTCATACCGAGTACTCGGCCGACGTCGCGAATGGCGGCGCGCGCTTGCAATCGACCGTAAGTGATAATTTGTGAAACGTTGGCTTGCCCGTACTTTTGAGTTACGTAGTCGATAACGCTTTGACGTTTCTCTTGGCAGAAATCGATGTCGAAATCGGGCATCGAGATACGTTCCGGGTTCAAGAAACGTTCGAACAGTAAATTATATTTTACTGGATCAAGATCAGTAATTCTTAAGCAATAAGCGACGAGTGATCCCGCTCCTGAACCCCGCCCAGGTCCGACTGGCACGCCGTTATCTTTTGCCCAATTGATGAAGTCTTGAACGATTAAGAAGTAGGAATCGAAACCCATGCGGTTAATAATTCCAAGTTCGTAATCTAATCGTTTGGCGTAATCAGGCTTAACTGTTTCATCAACCGCTTCTCCGCGGATCGCTGCTTCTTTAAATCGAAGCTCAAGACCCTCAAACGAATAAGTTTTGATTGCATCTTTTTGCGTAAGGCCTTTAGGAGTCGGAAAGGTGGGCAAGTGATAGATCGGCTTACCGCTATCATCTTTAAGTTTGAATTTAACATCGCAGCGCTCAGCAATTTCTAAAGTCGCAGCCACTCCTTGCGGAACATCTTTGAAAAGCTTTTTCATCTGATCAGCAGTCTTGAAATAGAACTGATCCGAACCTAAACGGTAGCGAGTTTCATCTTGAATCGTTTTGTTTGAACCAATGCAAATCAAAACTTCTTGCGAGAGCTGATCAGCTTGTTCGAGATAATGAACATTGTTGGCTGCAACGACTGGGACGCCAGTGATCTTCGAAGCCTCCAGTAAGAATTCGTTTATCTTATCCCACTCAGGACCA
>JAYSYM010000276.1:0-5154 GCA_043727635.1 Bdellovibrionales bacterium
GCGGTCTTTAAAGAGCGCAAGCCTAAGTAATGGAACACAACCAGAGCGACGAGCGATACTCCGGCCGCCATGTAAACGTTGACGTCGGAGTGGCCGATAATACCGTAACGGACGCCGTTAATGAAATAGAGGACTGGATTAAATTTCGAAACACCCTGCCAGAACGGATGCAACCCCTCTAGCGAGAAGAATACGCCGCCTAAATAAATTAAAGGCAGGAGCATGAAGGTTCCTACTGCGCTGAGCTGATCAAAACTCTTAGCCCAAAATGCGACGGAAATTCCAAGTTTGGCAAATGATAGGCCACCGACTGCCAAAAAGAAGATGAGCCAGCCGAAGTGAGCTGGAATTAGGAAGCCACCTTCGATGATGTAAAAGAAAACTGCGCCGACCGAGTAAGTAATGAGACCGACGATAAAGCCGCGAGACAGCCCACCAGCACTTAAGGCCCAGATGATTTGTTGGTTGCTTAAAGGAACAACGCGCCAGTCTTCGAGGTCGCCCGAAAATTTACCGGCGACGATGGAGCTCGAAGAGTTTTGAAATGCATTATTTAAAACTGACATCATAATAAGGCCGGGAATTAAAAATGCTAAGTACGAATCAGCCGAACTAATCGTAATACTTTTGCCAAGACTTACGCCGAAAATTAACAGATACAAACTTGCAGTCACGAGTGGAGTGAAAACGGTTTGCACGATTACCTTCATGAAGCGCTTCATCTCGCGAATATAGAGCGTAATGAATGGAACCCAAGTGAGGTCAGCTTGAATCACTGCTGACCTCCCAGAACCGTGAAGAGAACATCTTCGAGGCTACCTTCGCGAATTTGTACGTCCTTAAGTTGAGCTGGGTCGACGTTGAGTTCAGTCAACAGCGCACCAAGGCTCATCGTTGAAGGAACTTGGAAGGTAAGTGTGTTCTTGTTTTGGTCGCGCAAATAAGGATGCTTCATCGGAGCTGGCTCACTTGCGAGCGTCAACTGCACTTCGCGCTTAGTAAGTTCGCGGATTAGCTCTTGCGTTGGACCCACTCGTTTAATTTCGCCTTTTTGCAAAATCGCAACTCGATCGCAAAGCTGTTCAGCTTCTTGGATGTAATGAGTTGTGAGAAGAATCGACATGCCTTGCTTTTTAAGATCGAACACGAAGTCCCAAAGCGATTTTCTTAGCTCGATATCGACTCCGGCCGTCGGCTCATCAAGTAGTAGCAATTTTGGCTCGTGCACGAGCGCCTTTGCAATTAACAGACGTCGCTTCATTCCACCTGAGAGCTGTTTTACTTTTTTGTTTCGATGCTCAAACAGGCCTAGCTTCTGCAAAAGATAATCAATGCGCTCACCATTTTTGCGTCGACCGAAGTAGCCAGAGTGAAATTCTAAAATTTCTTTAACACTGAAATAGCCGTGGTTGATTAACTCTTGAGGAACAAAGCCAATTAGCGACTTTGTTATTTTCGGTTCGCGCTGAACATTATGTCCGAAGACTTCGACTTGACCTGCAGTTGGCTCTTCGAGAGTTACGATACATGAGATGATCGAAGTTTTCCCCGCACCGTTTGGCCCGAGAAGTCCGAAGATTTCGCCGGGCTGCACTTCAAAGCTTGCGCCGTTCACTGCACGCAAAGGTTTTCCGTTTTGATCGTAGTCCTTAACTAATCCAGTCACTTTTAGAGGAGGATTAGAGCTCATACGGATTGTCTTTTCGAACTGAAGTAATACTTGCTGCGAAATCGACGTCAGGATTTTCTTTTTTCGCCCAATTTAAGTCCCACTCTTTTTCGAGTAGCAACACTGGCTGGTCGTTTGAATCGCGATATAGGCGGAACGAACCCTTCAGTTCTTGAACTGCGTTGCCTTCTTTGTCCCGTGGCCAGCGAGCTACGGTAAACGGTTGGCGCTGCAAAGTAGTCGGCAGGCCGTATTCGTCTTGCAGTCGGTAAGTTAAAACTTCGAACTGAAGCTCACCCACGACTCCTAAGATCGGATCTTGCGCACCAATGGCAGGATCGATGAAGAGTTGAATCGTTCCTTCTTCAGCGAGCTGCTGAATGCCTTTTTGAAGCTTCTTTCTTTGCATGGCATCTTTTACTGTCACGCGAGCAAAGAGTTCTGGCGAGAATTTTGGGATCTCCTCAAACGTCATCGGCTTCCCTTCAGTGATTGTGTCACCGATTTGGAAGTTGCCAGTATCATTCACGCCGACAATGTCACCCGCATAAGCGACATCGACTGTCTCGCGCTCTTGCGCTACGAATTGGTTTGAGAAGGCTAAGCGGATTTCTTTTTTCAAACGCTGATGCTGCACTTTCATTCCGCGTTCAAACTTACCTGAACAAATGCGGATAAAGGCAACACGATCTCGGTGCCTGCGATCCATATTCGCTTGAATCTTAAAGCAGAAGCCGGTGAATTCTTCATTCAATGGCTCAAGCAATCCGTTTGACGTTTGATGTGGTGCAGGTCCTGGCGCGAACTCAGTAAAGAAATCTAAGAACGTGTCGACTGCAAAGTTTTGCTTAGCACTTCCGAAAGTCGTTGGACTAACTTTTCCGCTCAAAAACTTATTAACATCAAAGTCACCTAAGGTGCCGTCGACCAGCTCAATTTCTTCGAGAGCCGTATGCAAGATATGTTCAGATAAAAGTTCTTTCCACTTCGGGTCGTTAAGACCACTCACTGGAATAATCTCGGTTTGTTTTTCTTCGTGCTTAGGATGATAGAGAATAATTTCTTTTCGCTGGCGATGATAGAGTCCCTGGAATAAGCCGCCGAGCCCTAAAGGCCAAGTCATCGGATAACAACTCATCTGAAGAGTTGTCTCAATTTCATCGATCAACTCTAGCGGCGCTTTGCCTTCGCGGTCGCACTTGTTGATGAAGGTGAAAATTGGAATATTTCTGTATCTGCAAACTTCGTAAAGTTTTTTGGTTCGATCTTCAACGCCTTTTGCAACGTCGATCAACATCACAGCGCTGTCAGCAGCAACGAGAGTTCGATAAGTATCTTCAGAGAAATCTTTGTGACCGGGAGTATCGAGTAGATTTACGCGAAGACCCTTATAATCGAATTGCACGACCGAGCTTGTGATTGAGATTCCGCGCTGTTGCTCGAGTGCCATCCAGTCAGAGGTAGCGGCTTTCGTACCGGCTTTGCCTTTGACTTCGCCAGTCTCGCGAATAACTCCGCCATGATAGATCAACTTCTCAGTAAGAGTCGTCTTACCGGCATCCGGGTGGGAGATGATCGCAAAGGTTCTGCGTCGCAATACTTCTGTCTGAAAGTCTAGTTGGCTCATAAATCTAAAAAGTTTTAACAGTCTTTTGGGGCGTAGGCAAAAGCAAGCTGGTTTTATTTCGTCTCAGAGTGAGAATCGCGTTGAGAAAATCGCCTGCCTCCCGATAAGAAATCATGTCGTTTACGAAAAAAATGGTTCCTATTCCAATCTCAGAATTCATGTCGGGCGGAGCCATCCCCGTTAACGTCTATATTAAGCTCTCTAGCGAGAAATATGTTCTTATTGCCAAAGAAGGTAGCAAAACCAGCATCCAGCAGATGCGTACCTTTGAGAAGCAGACAGTTGACACTCTTTACGTGGAAGAAGCCGAATATCACCGTTTAGTTGCACAGAACATTACGATCGCAGACATGGTGATTTCGCGCTCCGATATCACTCAAGGAAAAAAAGCTGACTTTTTAGTAAAGTCGGCTGCTAGCGTGATGAAGCAAATCGACCACTTTGGCTTCACTCGTGACTCTTTTGAAAACGCAAAACAAGTTTCGCAAAAGACGACTACGTTGATTGAAGCGAAGCCTGAACTTTATCACATAATGCAATCTCTCTCGTCGATCTCTGATGACGTACTTACTCATTCAGTTGGAACAAGTGCCGTGGCAGTGATGATCGGTAAGATGCTTGGATGGACCTTTAAAGGTACGTTTGAAAAAGTATCATTAGGCGGATTGCTTCATGACATCGGTCTTCGTCAAATTCCGAAAGACTTACTCAACAAGCCAAAAGCTTATTACACGATCGAAGAATTTCATGCTTATGAGGCTCACCCATTTAAAGGGATGGAGCTTCTTCGCACGATCACTAACGTACCAGATGACGTTGTGGCAATTGCGTACGAGCATCACGAGAATTCAATCGGTCAAGGCTACCCTCGTAAACTTCGCGACGTTCGATTGAATCCACTTTCAAAAATTGTGATCATGGCTGATTCGTTCGTTGAACTGACATTGCCGATGCACGGTATGGCTGGCAAATCGCCAGAAGAAGCTCTTGAGTACATCGAGAGAGTTTTAGGTCAGCCGTTTAACAAAGATGCGTTCCAAGCCCTCAAGATGCTTGTAAAGACTAGCACTAAGGTTCCGTTAAAAAAATCTGAGGATGACTCAGACTCCGACGCTGCTTGATGAAAAAGCATCGTGAAACTTTTGATCGCGTTTAACTTTCCAATTCCAAAACATTGGCCGTCTGCTTAACACTAAATTTCCTCGAGTCAAAACTGCTCTTCCGTCACCGTCACTCACGTACTCAACGATGTTTGGCGATGGTCGATATTTCTTTAATGGCTGACTCATGACTGACGCCTTTAAATTCTGGAACAATACTTTTGCTTGTTTGCCTGCTGCAGCTTGTGATCTTGGCCATGTACGCTCAGGATCGACCGCCACCGTTCCAACAGCAAAGACGTTGTGCTCAGAGCACTGAAGGTGATGATTCACCTTTAGCAGCCCCGAGTGAAGTTTAAGCCCTGATTCTTTGATCCACTCGTCGGCCTCGAGAGGTAGCGCAATTGATGTGAAATCCGAGGCGACATCGACTCCGCTAGAAAGTTCGATACTAGATTCGTGAACTTCGTTAATTTCGGTTTCAAGATGCACTGTGATTTTGTTCTCTTCAGCCACTTTGAGCATTTCTCGGCTGAGCTTTGGAGGATGATTCGGCATCAGTCTCGCCGCCGGCTCAATCAAATGAACAGTCGCCTCAGTTCCGTACGCTTTTAAGCGACGAATAAGTGAGAGCACAGACTCGAGCCCACCATCTTCAGAACCAACTTGTACGATTGAAACTTTGCGCCGACTACGAAGCGCATCGCAGAAATCCATGATCGCTTGTTGATACTGGCGAATCGGTTTATTGAGGTGCG
>JAYSYM010000277.1:0-5145 GCA_043727635.1 Bdellovibrionales bacterium
TCGAGATCGACTCGATCGGCGTAAAGACCATTGGGCCACCACCACGCTTTAATGGCTTCTGAAGTTTTGAATGCTGCGAAGAGCTGGCTTACGGGAACATCGAATTCGCGATCAATTTCTAGCGGGAGGGAAGGAGGCGGTGCAGTTCTGTGAAGCTTACTGATTTTGTCCTGGGATGTTTGCATAAGAACTCCTTTGGTGGCTTTCGCGCGACTCGAGTTTCTCTTAAAACTTTTATCGTAGTAAGTGGAGAGAGCTAAGTAGAACAAATCTGCACACTTCTATGTGATGTTTGCGACGCAATCGCTTCTGTCCCGGGACAGGTTCTACGGTGCGGTGCCTCACGGGCAGCGCTGGTCGAATGATTGCACTGTTAAACCTTCATGCTGAAGATTGGCGAATTAAATCAAAGTAAAAGTGCTTGGCGCGCTAGAGCTGTAGAAGCTTTCTCCAAGTGTATGCCGTTATTCGCCATCTTAGTTTTAGCTCTAGTGACTGTGGCAACGCCGTATTCAGCACGAGCGCAAGATAGCTGCGCGGCTGTGTTCTCGCGAGCATCTACCCTAAGCGACGGGGCCCGATTCCTTCATGACCGCAACGGCAAGCTGCATACTTCGCGGGTGATCGAAAGAAGTGCCGGTAAGCTCCAAAAGCCGCACGAAAAAATTGGTACATTTCTCAATCGTCTTGAGAAAGTCTACGCACGATTGCAAACGCACCCTCAGCACTCAGAGCGCGCAAAGCAAATTATTTTGCGAGAGTTTGTAATTAAAGAAAGTGAAATTCCCGAAAGCTATTTCGACTTGCAGATCAAGATCGCGCGTGATCGCGGTCATGGTAACATAATACTTACTCCAGACATGCGCCGTCAGATTGCTCGTCAGGCGGTTGTCGAACAAGAGCAGTCGCTTCGAAAGTGGATCGATTATTTCTTCTCGGCCGATGCCGCTGTTTATCCGATGTGGACGAAATACTGGGCGCTTACGAGTATCTCTAAAATGGGAAAATTTGATTCTGAAGCAGCAGTGTTTGCGTCGCGATCAAAGGGGCATGTGAGTCCGTTCGTGGAGCTGAACCGCGAAGCCTTTGCTCTCACGATCGATAATGTTGTTGCTCACGTCGAGAAAAAGTCGTTGAAGGAAATTGAAAATGCTGAATTGCTCGATCGAGTTACTTGAACAAACCAACCATTCCGCGTCTCGCAATAAGAATGGAAGATGGCGAAATCGGTGAAGTAAGAGGAATTGGCCGCGATCAGAACTTAGATCACGAGATCGTAAAGACTTCGATCTTGACCAAAAAGCTTGATGAGTTCGGTGAAGAGGGTGTGCGCTACGTCCGTCGCGATAGCGACATGAAACGAGTGACTGAACTTGTCGAGAAAAATATTTTAAAAGTTGAAATGAGTTCAGATGATTTGCGATTCTTACATGAGTACGACCGCGAGATTGAAGGGTTCGGTTATGACCGCGACCCAAGAATTGATGAGATCATCGCTTCACGAAATCAGCGCGCAGACATCGCGAAGATCACTGGCTTAAAGGTAAGCGAGATATCAGTGAATTTGAAGCAAGCTCAGAACAAGAAGGTGAGATTTCATCTTGGCGATCTCGAATTAGTTGCTGATGCAGCGAATGACTTTGGACACATCGAAATGGTTCGTGGCAATGTCAGTGCTAGCTATAGTGTGAAGTCGATTGTCTCGGGGAAACTTCCAAAAGTAGTAACCGGTGATCTTGACCTCTACCGCGTTGAAACACTTAAAGGAATTGAGCTTCCTGTTGAAGTGCGCGGGTCAGTTAAGTTAGCGAGCCTGATTGCTGCGTCCGACGTGAAGTTTCCAAAAACAAACGGACATTTGTCTTTGACTGAAGTCAAAGTTATGCGAAACGTAACCTTCCGAGATGTTGGACAATGGATTGATCTTCGAGATCTTGATTTCGCCGCCGACGTAAAATTTGGCGACGCACAGTCGGTCATTTTGGAAAAGCTAACTACTGCGACAAACGTAAGTTTCCCGGAACACTTCAGCGGGCACATCGACTTAAGCAAACTAAGCTCGGGTGCAGGAGTGACTCTACCGAAAACAATGGAAGGTAGCTTGTGGCTAATGTACGCGCGCGACCAAGATGTTGTTTTAAAAATGGATGACGGCATAGATTTAGTGGTCGTACCAAAGCACCCGCCGGGCTTTAAGTTGCCGGATAAGGTGTTAGAAATTATTGGAGCAAGTCGGTAACTTCGGTTCAGCTAGATCACTGACAGTATTTTGATTCAATAATGGTAGCCGGTGATCATGACGTAAGTTCCGGTGATTTTCGGAAGTCCTGCTTGTTTTGCTTGTGCTCCCAGAGATTTCAAATATGAAACTAAAGTAGGGTGACCGTAGAATCGGTTACGTGAAGTGCGAAGTACTAAATAGCCATCGCCTTCGAGCGGCAATGCTTCAGCACCTGCGAGTGCGACCGAGGCAATCAGCGAAAACGCCATAGCTAGTGATGCTTTTGTGAGAGCACTTCGTGTGCCACAATAGGGACTGGGTAAAATGCTCTCGAGGGCCAAGGGGCTGTCTAGAGGCTTTACAGGGGCGCTCTGAGGGATTAACTTAGGGCCTATGACGAACAAAACCGACGAAAACGTAGAAGCCGTAGAAACCGCTGAAGTAAAACAGAAGCCAATAAAGCCCGATGGTTTTGCGCAAACAGCGAAGGCCGCAAAGCTTAGCGGCGCTTTTCATCAGACCGTTGGAGCAGTGAAGCGTACGGTGGGTAAAGTAACCGACAACGAGAGCTTGAAACTATCTGGCGAGAATCAACAGTTGCTTGGTAAAGTTCACGAGCTCGTTGGCGTAGTTCGAGATATTCGAACGACTGCCACTACGAAAATTGCTGAGAAGCGCGCTCAAGGTGTTAGCTTGCTCCGCACCCACGGCGGAAAATTAGTCGGCGGAATTACCGAGTTCGCTCGCGACATCAAAAAATTATTGGATTAACTACTTACCGACCTGCCACCAGCGCTTCTTCGTAGCTGAAGATTTCTCTTTAGCATGAGGCGGAGGGTTTGCTCGAGGTCCGTTTGGTTTCGGTCGAGACGCTTGAGTTTTCGGAGCAGCATCGCGAGTTCGTGGCGCAGCTTCCTTGGTGCGAACTGCGGGTTGACCGCTAGGTCGCGACGATTGCGCCGGTGCGGAACGCTTGTCAGGCTTCGCCGCTCGCTGCGTGTTACCGCCAACACTTGGTCGCTTGCCACCGCTGCTTCCTCCGCTGCTTTTTCCTCGTCGACCGCCGCGCCCACCACCACGCGGACCTTCAATCGCAGCCTTAGCTTTACCGCTCGACATTACTCGCGCATTCTCAACAGCTTCTGAGTGATAAGGCTGATCGCGATCAACCGGAATACTTTCGCCAATCAATTTCTCAATGTCGCGCAGGTAAGCTCGCTCTTCAGCGTTGCAAAACGCAATCGCTAAGCCTTGAGCTCCGGCGCGCGCTGTGCGACCGATTCGGTGAACATAACTTTCAGGAACATTTGGTAATTCGTAATTAATAACGTGAGAGATGTTATCGACGTCAATTCCGCGTGCCGCGAGATCAGTTGCAACTAACACGCGAACTTTTCCGAGTTTGAAATTCTCTAAAGCCCGTTGGCGGGCACTTTGAGATTTATTGCCGTGAATTGCTTCAGCGCTAATTTCTGACTTCGCCAAAGACTCTGAAATTTTATTTGCGATGTGTTTCATGCGCGCAAACACAATCACGCGCTTCAAAGCTTTATCTTTTAAAAGATGCTTTAGCAGGTTCATCTTTTCGTTCGACTCAACGAACATCACAGATTGCTCAATTAGTTCAGCAGTCGTGGCAATTGGAGTAACTGCAACCTTCTTTGGATTTCGCAAGATCGCATCGGCAAGCTTCGCGGCTTCAGGAGGCATCGTTGCTGAGAAGAAAATATTTTGTCGTTCTTTTGGCAACAGCTGCAAAACTTTTTTAATATCGGGAGCAAAACCCATGTCGAGCATGCGGTCAGCTTCATCTAAAACAAAAGTCTCGATGCTCCCCAAATTCAAAAACTTCTGCCCAATTAAATCAAGCAACCGACCCGGAGTTGCAATCACAACATCAACTCCGCGAGCTAAGGCCTGCTCTTGGGGTCGCTGTCCTACTCCACCATAAACAACTGCATAGCGAAGAGTGAGATGTTTGCCGTAAACTTTAAAGCTTTCGTGAATCTGGATCGCAAGTTCGCGAGTAGGTGAGAGCACAAGCACTCGAGTGTGCTTCGGTAAAACGCGCTTCGTTTTTTTTGCGAGGTAATCAAGAATCGGCAGAGCAAAGGCCGCAGTCTTACCAGTCCCAGTCTGCGCGCAACCGAGCAGATCGTAGCCTTTAAGTAGCTCGGGAATCGCCTGGGCCTGAACGGGAGTAGGGGTTGTATAGCCAGTCTCAGCGATCGCTTTTTTAATAAGAGGCAAAAGATCAAAATCTTGGAACGTCTCGAAAGTTTTCATGGCGCTGAATGTAGTTCAAGTTGGGGAGTTAAGCAAAAGACTTGCGATGGACCCTTGCGGATCCATCGGGATTTTCTCGAGCTACAGCCGCCCCGTCAAAACCAATATAATGAGAATAATTACGATCAGGCCTAGTCCGCCACTTGGACCATAGCCCCAGCTTTTACTATGACCCCAATTCGGAAGGGCCCCGAATAGCATTAGGATTAGAATGATTAAAAGTATAGTTCCTACGCTCATTTAAATCTCCTGAGAAAGTTTCAGATGCAGTAGGAAGCTGACCCGCGATGCGTGTTTTGTCAATTACTCCGTCCAAACGCCGCACTTTACTAAAGCTGCTTCGTATTTCACGACAAGCTCAACCATTTCTCCGATTTGCGAGTGAACGTCGATGTCGGGATAGGCAACATAGCCTGTGTCGTTAGCGTCGGGATGGTTGGGTTCAAAGCGATCGATTACCATTGGCAGTTGAATGTATTCGTAAGAGCCGCCGCTGTAGGCGCGCATGAAGGGTTTGTATGGGCCGCCTTCGGGTGTGCGAGTGGTGATCACATTCGCGATATTGGAAGCTACGAGATTCATTTCGAGTTGGAGTTGTCGGGTAGGCTCGCAATTCGCGGCGTTGGCAGTTGCTGAAA
>JAYSYM010000278.1:0-15466 GCA_043727635.1 Bdellovibrionales bacterium
CACGCCGATCGATTCGCACCATGCTGATGTTATGGGGTTTTCTATTCTCTATCGTCCCACTGTGTTTTGTTGCTGGTTACTCTCTCACCAAATACGAAGAGGCCGTCGACAACGAGCTTGTTCAGCGCCTTAAAGGTAACGCTCGCGAATTTATTACTCTCGTCCAAGACTACGACACTTATCTCGAGACTCGCGCTAACCGCTACCGTAACGACACGTCACTTGTTTACTACCTTTCGACCAATGCAGTTTCTCAAGCCAAATCAAGTGCACAGCAATCTCTTCGTAATACCTACGTGACTGAAATGTCGCTTTTCAATAGCGAGGGACTGCTCATCGCATCGCTTGATCCAAATGCAAGCGCGCCAGATGCAGCAGCCGCTGGCGAAGATATTTATCTTTCTGATTCGTACCGCGAAACTCTGGTGAACAAAGGGCAACTCAAAGTTGCTACTGCGGCGAATGACAGCCTTGATCTTATCTCAATGGTTCGCTTGAACTCAAAAACGGGAAGAACTGCTGGTTTTGTTGAGGAGATCATCCGACTTGGACCTGACTTTCTTGCGAAATCAAAAGCGCGCTTCGGTTTCGAAATTATGATTTTCGATCCAACTGGAAAACTCGTTGCCGGAAGTCATCCTGATTTTAAGTTGCACGATCCGGGATTATTTAAAAATGTTGCTACTGGCGAAGAAGGATTCTTTGAGATTCCAATCCGCGAAGATACCTATGGGTTCATCGTAAGTCCTGTGAAGTGGGGGGATACGCAATTCGTTGTGGGCCTCGGCGCATCCAAAAAAGCTACCAACGAAATCAAAAAGAACATCAACATTACTTTTCTCTCTGTCATTGGATTCGTCATTTTCTGCTTGGTCGCAGGAATCTGGTTTGCCGTCCGCTTAGCAGTGAAACCTCTCAATGATTTGATCGAAGCACTTCAAACAATGGATCAGCGGGACGAAGCTATTGAGATCCCGGTAAAGAGTGATAACGAAATCGGTGCACTTACCGAAAGCTTTAACGAAATGGCGCGAAGAACTCGGGCTGCAAGAAACGAATTAAACGGTAAAGTTCGAGAAACCGAAGCAGCCTACAGCGAATTAAAAGAAACTCAAACTCGGCTTGTTCATTCCGCAAAGATGGCAAGCGTTGGTCAGTTGGTTGCGGGTGTCGCGCATGAGCTTAATAATCCAATTGGATTCATCTACAGCAACATGAGTCACTTGCGTGATTACACCTCAAAACTATTCTCGCTCATCGAAATTTCAGAAAATCGGCCCGAAGGGCTAAAACAAGCGAAAGAGGATGTAGACTTCGCTTATATCCAAACCGACTTACCGAGACTAATCCAATCATGCGAAGACGGCGCACGCCGCACACGCGATATCGTTTTGGGTTTAAGAAATTTCTCTCGCTTAGAAGAAGCAAAAGTAAAACGCGTTCAGGTGCAAGAGGGAATTGAAAACACTCTTCGTTTGTTGAGCGGTGAAATAAAAGGTCGCGTGAAGGTACACACCGATCTTAAGCCTACACCCGAGATCATGTGTTATGCGTCTGAACTCAACCAAGTATTCATGAACATTCTCTCGAATGCAGCACAAGCCATCGATGGCGAAGGTGACATCTGGATTTCAACAGATCATCAGCCTGGTTCCGGAAGAATTGAAATTAAAATTCGTGATTCAGGCAAAGGCATTAAGCCTGCGGACTTAGAAAAAATCTTTGACCCGTTCTTCACTACAAAAACTGTCGGTGAAGGAACAGGTCTCGGACTAAGCATTTCTTATGGAATCGTGCAAAAGCACGGCGGGGATATCGCCGTGAAATCAGAAGTGGGCAAGGGAACAGAGTTTACGATCGTCTTACCGATCGAAGGCCCGCAAGCGAACGAGCAGGCCAAAGTGAAAACAGTTAGACCTGATCGTCCGTCTTAGGCTTCACATCAGTCGGAATTTCTTCTTTCTTAGGGCAACCTTCTTCAGTGCGAACGCCGTCAATAACGTTTTGTTTAACAACAACATTAAGAACGAATTCTTTCTCAGCTACAACGCTCTTCTTCACGCAAACTTGTTGCGATCCCTCAGCACTGACCTGAAGAACAGTTTCGTCACACTTGAAGTATTTTACTTTAAGAAGATTTTTTCCGTCAGCAACGTTAATCGTGTTGTTCAACTTTAACGAGTTTGAAATCGGAAGTTGAATATCACCATCGGCTTCAAGAACAAGAATAGTTTTATCCTGCGCTTGGGCAACATCGGCTACAGATGAATTTGATTCGAGTTTTGCACATGTGCGGTCAGACTCTACTTCAACAGCGTAAATTTGCTCCGCTACTTGTGGGCCGGTGACAACTACTGAACCAGAGGCTTCGTAAACTCGGCCTTCAGTAAGTACGTCTTTCCCATTGCACTGAGCGTTTACTACGTTGGTGTTTTGCACATCAGCGACGATCTCGGTGCTAACGGCAGCAGCTTCAGCCGCTTCACTAATCTTCTGACTTGCTTCGCGCTTTACGCAAGTAAGCTTGTCAGCCTTTGGCTCCTCAGCTTCAACGAGCGTCTTGTTTAGCTCATCCGATTCGCGTTCAATGCGACTGCCGCCATCCTGCATTTCAGCAGTATAGTTCTTCGCCTGAGATGGCTTCACACAACCTGAAACCAGAGCCGCAGTGCCAATACACGCCAATAAACCGAAAAATTTACCCATATATATGCCTCTTCTTGATTACAATTCTCTTAATTGATTCAGCGACTTAGATTGCAGTCTCCGTGCCGGGTAATTTTAAGTCACCGTGTGAGCGTGATGAGGGCTAATTCTGGCCGACAAAAGAAGCGAACTTCAAAGAGTGAATTTCCTAGGCCACGACTCACATACATTTGTGATCGGCCTCTTGCGTACCAACCGGAAACAAACTTCCCCGAGCCTTCAGGCAACCAAAGTGGTGGCAGAAATGGAATTCGAACTTGCCCGCCATGCGTGTGTCCAGCTAAGACCAGGTCAAAATGCTCGAAGGCCTCTTCGAAAAATGAAGGGGAATGAAACAAACCAATTTTAAATGCCGGCTGAGGAACAGTGCTAGCGGCATTCAAGTCAGGTTTTCCAGCGAGCTCATCATCGAGGCCAATGACCCAAACATTCTCCGCAAGTTGTTCGGCTGCATTTTTTAAATGCCGAACATTTGCGGCTCGGTAAATATTCACGGGTTCTTTGTTTGGCCGCCAGTGCTCCCAGTTGCCATCAACAGTCCAAACGCCCAACGGCGCATGAATCTTCTCAAGAAAACTTTTAACAGCAGGGTAGTTTCCATTATCAGAAACCGAGTCTCCAGTAACAAAAACCACGTCCGGCTTTTCTGTCTCAAGAATTTGAAGAATTTTAGTTTCGCGGTAGCCAATCGATTGAATATGCAAATCTGAGAGATGTGCTATTAGAAGAGATTTTGTAACCTCTGCCTTGACTGAATGCCGAGTGACGTCAATCCAAGCGGGCTCGATCCAGTGAGAATACAAAATGACAGCTGAACAAAGAGCTACCAGTACCGACCGAATAGGATTATTGACGATTAGCTTTCTCAGATTTCAAACCTATCCTAAATTATTTTTGCTTATCTTATCCGGATTCGAAACGGGAACTAAGGCTCGACTAATTTTTCGGATTGAGTACGTTGGGTAATTGCCAAGTCGAATTTCCGCCACGAATTCTAGACGAGTGAATACCATTTTCTTGAGCGGATCTAGAAACAGCTCATTACGGCCATTTTGATCCTCTGCGAGGACTACGACTTCGTTCGAAGTTTCGCTAGGGTCGTTTTCTGCGCCATCAAACTTGCGCGAGTCCGACGGGCTGGTAATTAGTTCCCCGAGCTTTAAGGCCTCATGTATTTTCTTTAACAGAGCTTTCCGGCTTTTTACTTTCTTGGCTTTTAATCTTCCAACTGCGTTATTCCAAAGATCCATATTAAGCGCTCGAGGATCTTTCGAATTTGAGTACAGATCGAAAGTGAAAAACTCATTCAATCGTCCAAAAATATTGGCTGCCTGCTCTCCATATTCCACTGTGAAAACTCCGCTTACATATGCGTGTCGAAAGGCATCGACGTCATTGTCCTGAAGACCAGCAGCCGACACGTCGATTTTACCATCGACTGTTTTGGGAAGCTTGCGAATATTCTTATCAAAATAGTCATAAGCTTCTAGCTTCGCTTCATCTTTCATCTTTCAACTTCAAGGGGAATCGTTTCACACACTTAGCCTCGCGAAGACAGTCAGATCAGACAAGTCTATAATCTATTTTGTTCATTAGCTTTTAAGTTTTTTCAGCTTTAAAAGTTTTCCTAGAGTTTCATTTGCGATTTCAATTACGGCGGCTACTGTCGCCTCATCAATATCGATAATCCCGGAATACTCAGCGTTATTTCTTTTACGGTGGGCGTCGTCTAATATTCGCCACCGTGCTTGCTCAATCGAAAGAGTGTCTTGTAGGCACTGAAACACAGTAAATCGATTCTCGGAGCGATAGCCGTGCCATCTTAGAGCAGCTAAAGAAAGAGCATGTACAGCGTTGTAACTCAGGTCAAAGCGGCTCTCTAAACTAAGTGAGTCGTTCGCAGCATCCTTGAGCCTTGGCTTCGCCGATGAAATCAAACCATCAATTTCAATTTGAGATCCGGGCTCAATCTTTAGCTGGCCAATTTTAACAAGATTTTCTAATCGTACTTTGCCATCAGATGACATCAAAATTTCCTAGAAGATTAATTCGTTTACCTTGGTTAATTTTAGTTAGGAATGGATTATTTGATTTTAATTTTTCAGAAAGCTCTTTTGATTTATAAAGGGTTGAGCTAATCCTTCTTCCGATTAAGGCCTCCACTGGAGCCATAGCTTCGTACAAAGAAGTTAAGCTGAGTTCGTCGGACACCACAAAAAGATCAACGTCGCTCATTGCAGCGTCGGTTTTCTTTGCGACCGAGCCATAAATGAATGCCACCTCGATATTGGCTTTGGTACCAAAGAGCGCTTTCCTTATCATTTGAGGAACTCCAGAAGTTTTTAAAAATATACTTTTGATTTCCTCAAACAAGGGAGATTGTTGATTCGCCCGATACAACTTTGTTCTTCCCGAAGGCGCAGTGCTCAATAGATCAACTGCCGATAATCGTTCTACTTCCCTTTGCACTGCACCGGAGCCTGCAGCCGCTAGTGAAATAATCTCTTTCAAACTAAACTGCCGCTCAGGTTGGCCAAACAGCAGTGAGAGGACTTTCTGCTGGGTCGAGGTAAACAATGCCCCAAGCAGATCAGGATTCCGTGCTTTATTACGAACTGGTCGTGTTGCAACCTTCTTTTTTTTGATCATTGGCACTCTCTTGGTAAATACCCATTTTGGGTATCTTAATACCTAATTTGGGTATCGGCAAATCTTTATAATCTTTCAAGGTAGCAGTTCGCACGGCCCTCAGAAGTAGTGACAGCCTTCAGAAAAGTCCAGTTTCTGCCGATCCAACAACAGATGAAACCAGCTAATAAACCCAATCAAAACACGGCAACATGGCCTCTCTACCTAGCTGCGTTCATATTTTTAATCGGTGTTTACTTGGTTTTTAACGCTCTAGGCTCGGGAACTCGTGAAGTTGAAGAAGTCGCAGATCCTCGTCAGGCTGAGCTCGAGCGCTTGCAAAAAGTGGAATACTACAAGCGTCAGCTCGGCGAAAAGCTCAACCGTTCGCGAACACTTGCAGAACATGAAATGATCAAAGAATCACAGCAGCCTTCGTCGAGCTACCATCAAGAAGCGAACTATCGACAATCAGTTGAAGGACTTCCGCTTGATTACGAAACGAAGACTTACGCGCCCCGCGAAAAATCAAAGCCCGCAGAAGCTTATCTTCCGGATCAACGAGTTGCATACGATCTACAAGAAGAACAGAACGCAGAATTTTGGGAAGAAGAGGCGCAACGAAAGTTCTTGCGACAATATCTTTTAAACGCGCGAGCTGAAGGTTACGACCTTGCGATCGACTCGAACTACAATGTCATCGTCAAAAGATCGCCTAAGAAAATTGCTCAGAATCGAATGCCGCAGAATTCGGTTGAACCTTTGGTTCAGAATTCGATCCTTTCGCCGATCGTTCGACTTCGCTTCAAAGCTCCATTCTTTGTTCCGCCGCCATACTGCCATTAAAACTTTGCCCAACGCTTTCGAGCAAAACTCGCGAAATCAGTTTTTGTTAACAACAAATGATCGAGCACTGGAATTTGAAGAAGCTTTCCGGCTCGCACTAATTGCTCGGTTGTCGAAATGTCCTGATCCGAAGGGAAGGCATCACCACTTGGGTGATTGTGAGCGATGATAATACTCGATGCGTTGCTAACGATGGCGAACCGAAAAACATCACGCGGATGAACCATGCAGGCATCGACTGTGCCGCGGAATAGCATCTTTTGCGCTAGCACCCTTTTGCTCGGACTTAAGGCTAGCACCCAGAATTCTTCGATCTCTGATGCAGCTAGTTCGACTAAGTGTTGTTTTGCGTCTTCAGCGAAGCGTATTTCTGAGTTCACAAAAGCACATTCTGCAAACTTCGGGCGCAGTCGACAGTGGCTATAACGCAGCCTTCAGTTAGCATGTCCGTCCAACAGACCCCAGACAACTTGCGTGCGAAAATCCTTTCCGTTAGTCTCAGTCCACACCCTTTTAGGAGATGAGAAATGAAAAAATTGGCAAGCCCGCTGCTTGTTCTGTTCTTGGTGGTTTTAGCTCTAGCGGTAGTTTCTGGTTGTGGTCCGAAAGCCTACGTAAAAGGTGAGTACGATGACGTAGAACGCGAAAACAATTTGAACGATCAGTGGTCTGAAACTGATATGCAAAAAGTTGTCGCCGAATTGGTATCGGGAATGAATGCATCAGCTTCAATCGCGCAAGCCAAGCGTCCGCCAGTTTTGATGGTAACTAAACTCCAAAACAAAACTGACGAACACATCGATACGCAAAACATTATGGACATGGTTCGCGTAGAGATCGCTCGCACCGGAAAAGTTTCATTCGTTGATAAAGAAGCGCGTGAAGACGTAGCTGACGAATACAACTACCAAAACTCTGGAATGGTTTCTTCTGAAACTAAAAAAGGCCCAGGCGGACAAACCGGCTCGGACTACATCTTAAATGGCCGTCTCGACTCAATCGTTCAAGCGGTTGGCAAAGACAAAACTGTTTATTACAAAGTGACTCTCAACCTTACCAACTTGAAGACTAACGTGATCGCGTGGTCGGACTACAAACAACTTCGCAAGAAGTACCGCAAACGCTCAGTCGGCCTGTAGAATTGAAATTTTATTGTCTCTTATTTTTTCTGTTAACTAGCTGCGCGACTTACCAGAGCAAAGTCGATGGTCCGCGCAACCTGCTTGCCCAGGGGAATTACGACAAAGCTATTGCTGAGCTCGAGCCTCTCGCGAACAAGGAGGGCGGCGATCAGCTTATGTACAAGCTCGATTACGGAGTCGCACTTCAACAGGCCGGTCGTTACAAAGAATCAGCAAAAGCGTTTAACGAAGCTGAGAAAATTGCAGACGTCCAAGATTACCATTCAATTTCTAAAGTAACGGGCTCACTTCTTCTCTCTGAAGAAATGAAGCAGTACAAAGGCGAGGACTACGAAAAAGTTCTCATCAACGCACTTAATGCTATCAACTATGTGATGATGGGTGAGCTCGATGAAGCGCTAGTTGAGTCACGAAAGCTGAACAACAAGCTTTATAAATATAAGTTCGAAGCAAAAAAGAATTTCGCACAGAATCCTTACGCATTTTATTTAAGTGCAATTGCGTGGGAGGCTGATCGCAAGTGGGATGACGCCTACATCGATTACAAAAAAGCCTATGAACTCGCGCCTGATTTTCCAAACCTCAAAGAAGACCTTATTCGCTCAGCAATTCGCGCTTCACGCGAAGACGAGTTAGCCAAGTGGAAGAAAGCTTTTCCGGAAGTTAAAATTCGCCCGGAGTGGAAAGACCCATCGTACGGCGAAATCGTATTAATCTACCTGCAAGGCTGGGGGCCGCGCAAACATCCGCGCCCTGAGAATGCCCGCTATCCAATGCTAATTCCAGTTGCGTCGAACACTCGAAACGCTCAACTAAAAGTTGGAACCAAAAATCTCACGACAGCACCGATCTTCAGCGTTGAAGACGTCGCTATCAAAACTCTCGATGCCGATTACGCATCACTCATGGCATCACGAGTGGCCGGCGTCGCAACCAAGATGGTTGTTGCTGATCAGATTCGGCAGAAGAACGAACTCCTTGGTAATCTCGCACTCATCGGAATGCTTATCTCTGATCGCGCCGATCTTCGCCAATGGTCAACACTCCCGCAGACTTTTCAAATCGCCCGCACTTTCGTAAAAGCTGGCAAACATAACGTCAGCGTTAACGGCGTTACCGCCACTGGTGCAGCTTCCGGCGAAGGCCTCGCCGACAAAGAAATCTTTGTGAAGCCAGGCCAAAAATTCTTCTTATCATTTAGATCGTTTAGGTAGGCGTTAGTAACTTGTTTCGAGCTCTTTGGAGCACGAGTGCGCCACGCAAGTGAGCTTCTCGGGAAGTCTCGCCATACAAATACCGACGATGTCAGGACGCGTTTGGAGCTTATCTTGATAGGTGTACTCTTCGGCTAGCGATACCACTGCAAGATACTGGCGGTTTAGCTTCGAAGCGACCAGTTGGTAATCCCAGCCTCCGCACGGTGCCTCGCCCACATTCACAAGGGCGCAATCAACAACAGTGTTACAAGTGAGATCTGATTCAGCTAAGGCTTTTAATTCGTCTTCGAGTTTCTCGAGCGATCGAAGTTCGAGCGGAGGAACATCGTTACTCACACGTGCAGACGGTGGCGCGCAGTTTTGAAATGCTGCGAAAGCACCTGCAGCTAGAATTACGACTGTTCCAATTCGAGACATTTTCATCTGCTTAACCCTTCGTTGACGAGTTATATAGATGCAAATTTAAAACCGGGTGGTGAGTGCTTAGCTCGCGTATGAGCGGAATCTTTTTGACAGTGTCTACGCAGCAGTCTGCTTTGTGCGAACTAGTATCCGCAAACCCCGACACTTGGACGACAAGGGCGGGAGCCCCCCCCCCGCAGCAAAAAAAACCCCGAGTCGCCTCAGGGTTTCAAGAAATTAAATTTTATTTGCAAGTTGGTCTGCCTCTGGCAGAACAATCTTACTGATTCATTCCGTTTAAGCTGCGGTTTGAATTCGGGAGGCTTGGAGTCTGCTCGTCTACACGAGGAAGACCAGCTGCAAATTCTGCAGTGTCAGCCGCTGCTGCTTTAGCAACTCTGTTCTCGAGACTTTGCTTCAAGTCGTCGAAAGAAGTTTTGTCAGCGTTAAGTGGCGCAACTACTGCTGGAGCAGTAACCGCGTAATCGTGCGGGAATGCGCCAAGTTTTGCTAAGTAGCTAGAGATGCTTCCGTTACCGTTTTGGATGATTTCGCGAAGTGTGAAAAGTGGAGCGTACTGTGACGCTTTCTTTTCTGCTTCGAAAATAATCTGAGTAAGAGTTGCAGCAGTGATGTCGTTCTTAGTTTTATTGTCGATCACCATCACGTCTTCGCTAGTGCGAATCATTTTAGCGATGTCATCTAAAGTTACGTAGCAGCTTTGCTGAGTATCGTAGAGCTTTCGATTTTGATAGCGCTTGATGATCTTTGTCTTTGAGCTGGGTTTTACAGCAGCAACTGTTTCAGTAATTGGATTGATCAAATTGCCTCCCGATGGACCTGTTTGCAGCTGGTTAGGTTTGAGCACCGTTTAAAGTCCTCCTTATCCCTGACTAGCCGCTTAATTGGCCGGGACAATAGACCCGGTGATATGTCATGTCAAGGGGCCAAAACTGCTCAAAACCAAAAGGAGAAAGTCAGAGATTCTGACTGTCAGAACCGTCTCATTGTTAGTTGGCACCTATAAAAAGGCGAAAATCCTACAATTTCCATTTAGTTTTACTTTCGTCTGGCCGAATAAATACACAACCAATGGCGAGGATAAGCAGGATGACGCATATTCCTGACGAAAATCAGCAGTTTAGTACGATCGACGCGATCTTCGTGGTTGCTCTGCTAGTCGTTGTGACTGTTGTCTCTAGCACCATCCTTAGCCAGGTCTTCGCAGACCATAAACGGGTTCAAGCAAAGATGAAAGCTGAGGCGCTTGCCTTCCGCTTAGCTTCTCGACCTGATGCAACAAACGAAATCGAAAACATTCCTGAAGGTCGCCACCCGGCGTCCGCAGAGCAAGAAACCCAGCCAGAAACTAAGAGTGGTGAGATCGGCGTCGATCCATGGGGACACGCTTATCACTACAACGTAATTCGTGAAGAGACAGGCAAAGTGATCGAAGTTGCAGTTTGGTCGGGCGGTCCTAACGGAACGTCGGCGCATGACCTTGGCGAGTTAGATCGAGACGATATTCGCTTTGTTTATCGCAACGATAAACAGTAACCGCACCATCACACTTTCCCCAAAATCAATGGTCTAGCTTTGGACTAGTTCCCTCGTAAATCGAGCCATTTCGAGAAGTTCGCCATCAAGACCCCCTAAAAAATTACCGATCTAAATGAGACGGAAAAGAGGGGTTTATGCCCAAAGGTTTCATTCTGATTTTGGTTGCGAGTTTGCTTACAACGGCGTGCTCAACGACTTCAACGAAGCATGCAAGTGCGCAGTACTACCGCGAATCCTCAGCGGACATCGTGAATCGTGCTCCAGCAAGCATGTCAGTACCGCAAGAAGATGCGTCTCAACCAACGATTGATGGAACTCATGTTCGCACGCAGGCTGATTACCACTTCACGCTAGCTGACACTTACGCTCTTGAAGGTAACTCTCAACGTGCGATCGAAGAATATAAACTCACTCTCGTTTACGACCCTAAATCAGCAATCGTTCGACTTCGCTTGGCAGCGGAGTACGTAAAGCAAAGTTTGGTGAGCGAAGCTATCGAGCAATGCAAACTTGCTATTGAAGCTGATTCTAAAAATTTAGATGCTTACCTTCTTCTTGGCGGCTTGTACTCTGCACTACGCATGTATGACGACGCGACTGTTCAGTACAAACACGTTATGAAGATTGAGCCGGGCAACACCGAAGCTCCAATGTTCATTGGCGCTCTGCTTGCTGAGCAAAAGAAATTCACTGAAGCTCTCACGCATTTTCAGGCTATTGCGAATAATCCAAAAAACAAAAGTCCGCACCTCGCGCCTTACTATATTGGTCGCATCTTGCTTGAAGAGAAAAAGCCAGGCTTCTATCAAAAGGCAGAACTTGCGTTTCAGAAGTCTTTGATCTTAAAGCCGCCATTTACTGATGCAGTCATCGCACTTGGTCAGTTGTATGAAGATCACAAGAAAGTTGATCAAGCTGTCGAAGTTTACGAAGCATATCAAGAGCAATGGGGTCCTGAGATGTCAGTGGCCGAAGCTCTAAGCAAGATTTATGTCGGTCGTGAACAGTACGACCTGGCTTATCGTCAATTTGAAATCATTGAAGCAACTGATTCAGAAGATTTGAATGTAAAGATCAAAATGGCTTACATCTTGATCGAGAAGAAGTCTTACACTGAAGCCATTTTGAAGCTCGAAGACATTCTTAGCAAGGCTCCTTACTCAGATAAAGTTCGCTTCTACTTAGGCGCTGTGTATGAAGAAGTGAAAGACTTTAAGAGTGCGATCGCACATTTCAATAAGATTACTGCTTCGAGCACTTATTATACTGAATCAATTGTTCACACGGCTTACTTGTACAAACTTTTAGATAAGCCTGAAAAGGCAGTTGAGACTGTGAAGAGTGGAATCGCGGCTCTTCCAGAGCACGCTCAGTTCTACGCACTCTATGCATCTTTCCTTGATGATCAAAAGAAATACGATGACGCTCACAAGCTTTTAACTGATGCAGTTAAGAAGTTCCCACAACACGCGCAACTTCGCTTTTACTTAGGTTCTGTGCAAGATCGCCTTGGTCGCACTCAACTTTCGGTCGAGAGCATGAAACAAGTTCTCACTTTAGATGGTGAACATGTACAGGCATTGAATTTTCTTGCTTACACTTATGCAGAGCACGGGGGCGATTTGGAGTCGGCAGAAGATATGGTGCGAAAAGCATTGTCGCTTCAACCGAACGACGCTTACATCATGGACACGTTAGGATGGGTTTTATTCAAACGTGGCAAGAATATTGATGCGGTTAAAATTCTTGAGGCAGCATATCGCTTGCAGCCAACAGAAGCTGTGATTGCAGAGCACTTAGGAGATGCGTATTATAAATCGCAGATGCCCGAGAAAGCGAAGAAGATGTATCTTCGCGCAATCGAAACCGAAAGCAATAAAGACAATGCTAAGAAGATTCGCTCAAAGATCGCTTCAGTTGATAAGCAAATCCAAAAAGTCGGACAAGCTGCGGGTCGCATGCCGGCTTCTGTCGACGACTAGTTTTGTTCTTGGCCTTAGTTCATGTGCGACTGCTCCAAAGGAAACTGCGGAGCGGGGCAAGCGCGAAGGCCAATGGCACGGCAACTTCGCAATCAAAGATAAACAAAATAACAAATCAAATAACTTAGTGATGGATGCTCTAGCAAAAGAGCCCAATCAACTTCGTTTAGAGATCACGACACAACTTGGAATTCCAGTTGCAAGTATTGTCATCTCTGGCGATCGCATGCAGGCGTTGATTCCTCATCAAAAGCGTTTCATTGATGCTCCGGCAACTGCGCAAGCAATGGGGAAAATTGCACGGCTTCCGATTGAGCCAGCAATATTGATGGACCTTCTTTTTGATAGTGGTTTGAATGAACGTAAGGGTTGGGTTTGCGACGACAAGGCTGAGCAGCGCTGCGTGCATGCTGCCACTTCGGCATCTGTCATTTGGCGGAAAAGAGAAGGCAGCCCACGTCAGTTTCTTTTAGATTCACCCAGAGCAGAGGGTAATTTCTCTATTCGCGAAGTTACGACGAAGGTCGAGTTTGGTGAATCTACGTTCAAACTAATGCCTCCATCATCCTACAAAGTTGAGAAGCTCTAGATCGTATTTGGATTTAAGCGCTACCTTAGGTTAGCTATAACTGAAGCTTTTAGCTTCCGTCTCAGTTTCCCGCCTATGTGGCACAGAAAAGATTCCCCACAAATTTTTTAACCGTAAACCCCGACTTAGGTTTATCATTTGTGTAGTTGCTCGTGTTTTATTTGTCTCATGCCGAGACACGTAGCTGAATGGTGCGTCCAACTACAAGTTGGAACAAGGAGAGCGAATGGCGAACTCTAATTTGAACCTCACTCAGATGCTTTCGGAATGGCAGGGGAATAAGAAATTCCGTGACCTCACATGGTCAGGCTCCTTCCAAGACTATCTAAACCTCGTAAAAGAAAATCCGAAGGTCACACGTAATGCGTTTCAACGTATGTACGAATTGATCCTCGAGCGCGGGACAGAGGAATACACAGACTTTAAAAAACAAGTTATTCGATACAAGTTTTTCGATGACATCGATAACGACGGAAAAGACGCAGTCTTCGGCCTCGACGTTCCGCTAATGAAGCTGGTGAATGTTTTAAAATCGGCTGCTCTCGGTTACGGAACTGAAAAGCGTGTAATTTTACTTCACGGCCCAGTCGGAAGTGCGAAATCAACTATTTGTCGGATGTTAAAAAAGGGCGTCGAGGCTTATTCAAAGTCAGATAGCGGCGCGCTTTATACTTTTGAGTGGGTTGATCCAGATAACACTCTCGATGGATTATTAGGTAAAGACGTTCGAGTTTATGAATCGCCAATGCACGAAGAGCCACTTCTCTTAATTCCAGACGACCTTCGTCCAAAATTTATCGAAGAATTAAATCGCGGAAACAAAACTGAATTTAGAGTGAACATTGAGGGGGAGTTGTCTCCTCCGTCACGATTCATCTTCCGTCAGTTGATGGAAAGATATAACGGCGACATCGGTCGCGTGCTCTCTCACATTCGCGTGAAGCGTTTAGTGTTGAGCGAAGCTGACCGTATCGGCATTGGTACCTTCCAACCAAAAGACGAAAAGAACCAAGATTCAACAGAGTTAACTGGCGATATTAATTATCGAAAGATTGCTGAGTACGGTTCTGACTCTGATCCGCGCGCATTTAACTTCGACGGAGAGTTCAACGTAGCTAACCGCGGAATGATTGAGTTCGTGGAAGTGCTGAAGCTCGATGTTGCGTTCTTGTACGATCTACTCGGCGCTTCGCAAGAACACAGAGTTAAGCCTAAGAAGTTCGCGCAAACTCATATCGACGAAGTAATTATCGGTCACACCAACGAACCTGAATATCGCCGTCTGCAAGACAACGAATTTATGGAAGCTCTTCGCGATCGTACGGTGAAGATCGATATTCCCTACATCACTAAGTGGAAACACGAAGTGAACATTTACAAAAAAGATTTCAATAGTCGACGACTTCGCGGAATCTCGATTGCACCACACACTATTGAGATGGCTGCAATGTGGGCGGTGCTTACTCGCCTAGAGAAGCCGAAGAAGGCAAACTTAACACGTCTTCAGAAACTGAAGTTGTACGATGGCAAGAGTCTTCCGAATTACACTGAAGACAACGTAAAAGAACTTCGTAAAGAGGCTATTCGCGAAGGTTTAGAGGGAATTTCTCCTCGATACATTCAAGATAAGCTTTCAAATGCTTTAGTAAACTCTCAGCAAAACAACCGCGGCTCAGTAAATCCATTCATGGTGATGAATGAACTCGAGTCCGGCCTTCGCCATCATTCGTTGATTGCGAACGAAGAGTTAAAGGCTGAGTACAGAGAATTGCTCGGAGTGATTAAGCAAGAGTACGAAGAGATTATCAAAGGTGAAGTTCAGCGTGCGATTAGTGCTGATGATTCAGCACTTGCTCGCTTGTGCGGAAACTACATTGATAACGTAAAAGCGTTCACGCAAAAAGAACGAGTGCGTAATAGCTTTACTGGTCAGATGGATGATCCGGATGAGCGTTTGATGCGTTCGATTGAAGAGAAGATTGAAATTCCTGAATCTCGCAAAGAAGATTTCCGTCGCGAGATTATGAATTATATCGGTGCTCTTTCTATTGAGGGTCGAAAGTTCGACTACAAAACCAACGAGCGTTTATGCAAAGCGCTCGAATTGAAATTGTTCGAAGACCAAAAAGATTCGATTAAGCTGACTTCGCTAGTATCGAGCGTGACTGATAAAGACACGCAAGAAAAAATTGATATTGTTAAAACTCGTTTGATCAAGGACTTCGGTTATGACGAGATTTCGGCAACCGACGTTCTCCACTACGTTGCGAGTATTTTTGCTCGTGGCGATGTCAAAAATAAGGCGTGAAGAATAGATAATGGCAATTAAAGAAGACCATTCCAGGTTTAAAGATATCGTCCGTGGGCGCATTAAAGAGAACTTTAAGAAGTTCG
>JAYSYM010000279.1:0-5118 GCA_043727635.1 Bdellovibrionales bacterium
CTACTGGAGTGTTCGGCCTTATTGATGTCCTTAAAAGTCGAAAATGCACCACTCCAAAAAATTTGAACTGCAAGATTATTACGATCGTTCAAAATGAGGCGGAGTGTTCGTCAGCCTGCATATTCTTATTTACTGCGGGAGACTTAAGACTTTACGAACCGAAAGCAAAGTTTGGCTTTCATGCGCAACGAAGCTTTGAAGCAATAGATGAGAACGGCAAACCAATCTGGCAAATCGATCGTGGAGTGGTCGAGAAGCTTCTGGTCAAAGGCGGCTTTTCAAATTCGTGGGTAAATGCTGAAGCTGTCAAAGGCACTTTTTCAACCTCTACTATCACGTATTATTCTGGAGAAAATCTGCAAGACTCAGAGGCTCTCGCGGATCTTTTTCCGGCCAAACTCTAGAATATTTCCGCGCAGCGCGGAAATAATCTAGAGTTTTTAGTTTGAGATCGAGGACGCGCCCGAGGCGTGAGTCTGTAAAAAGTATGGTCACCGTGAAGCCAAAATTGTCTTTCACCCACAAATTCCAATAGTTTAGCCTCTCACAAGCCCCTAATTTGATTCCCATGTTGAATTTACTGGTACGTAACGTGCTCCCTATTCAAAGCGGAGAACTGTGTTTCTCTGAGGAGCGCGGATGAAGACTTTCACGAAATCAATGTTGGCAGTAACGGGTTTGGCACTTTCACTAGCGGCCTGCGGCCCTGGACTTAAAGGTGAAGGCCAAAAGAAGCCTAACTTGCAGCGACAGTTGAAGGCAGAAGCGAAGCTTCTCAAGATCGAAGCTGAAAAGAATCCAAATATTAAATCGATTTCCCTCGGCGAAGCTGATGAAGACGACATTTTGGTAAAAATCGAATTAGCAAATGCTGACGACGTTGAGAATAAGTCAATCGACGGCCTCGTAACGTTGGATGGCGCTATCAACTCTGACGAGCCAACTATAGGAAAAGTTGTTGACGGGAAAGCTAACGTTTATAAAATCAGTCTTGCTTGTCTTGAAGAGTGCACGATGATCGCAGGTATTTTGGATACTGAATTTGGCGTAGCTCAACCTACTGAAGAGCCAACTAAAGAAGAAGCGAAAGAAGAACCAAAAGAAGAAAATAAAGAAGCAGCCAAAGATGACTCTACTAAAGAGTCGAAGGATGAAGAGTTGTTTAGCGCTCAGTCCGGCACAACTGCTCCTGAAGCTAAGCCAGCCGCAGTTGCAGACTCTGTTAGAACTGGTGTAATCGTGAGTGCCACTGGCAAAGTGCTTCACCAAGAACAACTTGATAGCGCAGCTACAGTCGAACAGAGCCTTGAAGTCATGGAAGCGATGATTAAGCGAATGAAGCCTCTCGGGATGATTAAGTAAGGATTGTTTCAATGGGACTCAGTGAGTACTTCATTCGAGTCCTCTGCATCGGTTCAGTACTGCTGTACGCCGCATCTGCTAGTCTAATTACCAAGCCGCAAATACAGTTTGCTCCCTCGATCGTTTCAAAACTTTTGCAAGTTTCTGAGAATACAACCGAAGCATTTGCTGTAACGACGGTTGAAGATCAATACCTCCTTCAAAATTTAAGTGCTCGAGTCAATGCGCTCGATTCATTGTTTCGCATCATGGGCGCGCCTCAGCAGCCACTAACTCTCGTAATTGATCGAGATCACCCAGTGCGCGTTTCAGTGGGAAACACTGATATTGTGATCGGCCAGAAGGCTGCCATGGCCAAAGGGCAACTCGAGCATGTCATAATTAAAGCGTGGCTTAGACAAGTTGGATCATCTGAAGTTTTGAACAATCCGCTCAGAGCCGAGGTATATGCAGATCTAATCGCAGCACTTTACTTTGGTAAGTTAGAGTTGCAGGATCCTGCGAATCTAAAGCTAGCGGAATTCACTGATACTGCGAACTGGGCGAGCGATTTGCTTGGCACTGCTGAACTCTGTGAGTCTGCGTGGCGACCAGCCGAGCTTGTTTCGTATTGCAGCGGTTCGAAAGAGAATGCAGGCAAAACTCAAACTTCATATTCATTGAGAAAAGTGATTGGTAGCTTGGTTTGGAAGGACTTGAGTCACCTCAGTATTCTCGAGCGTCGATCTAAGCTTGCAAGCCTGTCTCGCAACATTAGATCTCAAGCAGTGACAGCTGCGATGATCAATAACTCACAAGTGAAATCAGACGGAAAAGGCACGCTAGACGATTTGCGGCTCTCGATCGAGGCAGAAGCATTAGAAATTTATCCTGAGCTCGCAAGCAAGCTGCCGCAAGCCGTTACCAAGGTCGGAGTGATTCGCGACAACAAGCTTTCGCTTGTTGGTGGTTTTGAAATCGGCTCGTCTCAAGATCTCAAATTTGAGAAGATGATTATCGAATCTTGCGCGACTCCAACTATCAAACAAATGCTCGCGAAAAGTTCTAACTCCACAGAGCATATTTTGTTAGTTCAAAATTGCGAGAGTAAATGGGTGGACTATTCAGGCTTTATCAAAGCCGGAGCAGCAAGCTTTGCACAACAAAACCGTTCAGTGAAGTTCGCCTACCTTCATCGCGCTTCACTTAAGCTAGCCAACACAATGATTCACAACTTTAACATTCCATCAGCCTTGGCTTTTGATCCGACATCGTCCAATTCGTCGGATTCAAAAAAGGCAAAGTTTTTAGGATTAGATCAGAAGATCTTTAGAGAAGATGTCGGAGCCTACAAAGTGAATGGCCCCATCGGGGCCATTCTATGGTATCGCTCAGAGACAACTTAGTGAGCGTGAGTAACGCTCTTAATCTTGTTTTGCTCATCAACAAAAACTAAATTTGGTCGATGCTTGCTGACTTCGTCGTTTTCAAGTTCAACGAATGCAGCAATGATCACGATATCACCCTTCAGAACCATTCGTGCGGCAGCTCCATTGAGACAAATCTCATTTTTCTTTCCGTGGATCACATAAGTCGCGAAACGAGCGCCGTTGTTACAGTTGTAAATCTCTACTCGTTCAAATTCTCGCAAGCCGGCAGCTTCACAGAGTGATGGATCAATGGAGATCGAGCCTTCGTAAGAAAGGTCAGCATCAGTTACAGTTGCGCGGTGAATTTTGCATTTTAAAAAAGATGATCTCATTTTTTACCTCACGTATTCATTTTCAAAGCTTGGTTTAAACCACGAAGAACCAAATCAGGAACAGTTACGTCGAACAAACTCTCTTTCTCAAACAACGATGAGAAACCACCAGTGCCGATCACTCTTGTAGGCTTCCCATCAAAGGCTTCCTTAATTAATCGCTCTTTGATTTCCTTGATCATTCCAATTTGACCAAAGAATAGACCCGACTGAATGCTCTCAACGGTCGACCGACCCAAAACTTCTTTCATCGGCAAAATTTCAACTGAAGGGAGTTTTGCTGTACGAGTCTCGAGAGCTTCCATTGAAATTCTTAAGCCTGCTAAAATTACTCCGCCTAAATAGTCTTTGTCGGCAGTGATCGCACAAAACGTTGTAGCAGTTCCGAAATCGATAATGATGAGATTCTCGTTCGGATAGAGCTGAGTAGCTGCAATTGAATTAGCAATTCGATCGGCGCCAACTTCGAGCGGATTGCGATACTTAATCTTTAAGCCAGTTTTTACTCCCGCCTGAAGAATGAACGGGTTTTGATTGAAGTACTTAATGCAACAGCTGCGAAGGGAATGGACGGCATCGGGCACAACAGAGCAAAAGGCAATTTGATGAATAGATTTATAATCGACTTCATTCTCACGAAGAACACTTCGCAAGAAGAGGCCGAGCTCATCACTTGAAGCGCGGAATTCAGAAGTTCTTCTGAATTGCATTTTTAGTTTATCACCCTCGAAGACACCCGCGTGAATTTGAGTGTTACCTACATCTAAACATAAGATCATAACGAGTCCTCGCGAATCAGTTGCTCAAGCTTTTCAGCTAATTGCTTTTTAGTTTCAGTTTTTGCGACTAGCTCTCCGTTGTGATTCAAAATTGAGGCCGGGTGAGTACTGCTCGTGATTTCAAAAAGATCGTTGTGCACCACATAGTTACTTGCTGAGGCTTTAATCAAAGAATTGATCTTCGCGGCTGCTTGATCGTCAGAGGCGTGTGCGGTGAGCTTGAAGCCGATAACTTGTATCTTTTTATTTACTGAGAACGAGCGAAGTCGATCAATAATCTTCGGATTTCGCTTCAAATTCAACTTCAGCTCACTGCGGCTCGACAGCTTTAGCTCGAGCGATGGTGTTTTCGGAAGCCCATCGACTTCAACTGTCTCCACTGAATAGTCGCTGACTGCCGCGAGGTGAACTACAGCATCGTAGTGACTTGTCGAAAGCTCAGTCTCGAGAACGCTATTTAGATCTGAATACGTGAGAAATGTTATGAGCTTGGTAGCTCCGATTGGAAGCGGAGAGCTTTTCGCACATACGGCTGTGACCGTATGGCCAACGTCGCTTAAGTAGTCGACGATAACGTTGCCAGTCTTGCCAGTACTGGTGTTGGTGATTGAGCGGGCGCCGTCAATAACTTCACGGGTGCCACCTAATGTAACGAGAATCTTCTTAGCAGTAAGATTTGTGCTTTCGAACTTTTCACTTAGACTTTGAACCGCTAAATGTTTGCCGATTTCTTTTAGTGCCTCTTCGGGCTCAATTAATCTTCCTGATCCAGTTTCTCCGCAAGCTAGTGCGCCAGAGCCTGGCTCTAAAATTTCGACACCGTATGAGCGAAGTCGCTTCAAACTTTCTTGGGTCGCCGGATGCGCCAGCATCTTCGTATTCATTGCTGGAGCGATCAAATACGGAGTTTTAAACGAATGCGCCAAGAACAGAGTTGAAATCAAGTCTTCACCAACTCCATTTGCAAGTTTATTCACAGTATTCGCAGTTGCAGGGTAAACGATCGTAAGATCAGCCCACTTAGCCCAGTTGATATGACCCATCAAATCGCCTGAGGCGAAAGTATCGGTAAGTACTTTTCGGCCAGTAAGACCTTCGAGAGTGGCTTCGCCGATAAACTTTAGAGCTGAAGTAGTTGCAACAGTCTGGACTTCGAAATTATTTTGGACAAGTTTCGAAATCAAGGCCGCCGCCTTGAAACAAGCAATCGAACCAGTGAGTTTGAAAAGAATTTTA
>JAYSYM010000280.1:0-1585 GCA_043727635.1 Bdellovibrionales bacterium
GCAACGAAGGTACTGGCGATTCGTTCCGCGTAAATGATTCGCTAGGAGATACATCTCCGTTTATCATCGATGCTTCGGGCCAGGTCGCGATTGGTAAAACTACTGCGGCTGCAAATCTCGATGTTAATGGAACTCTCGGACTTTCGGGTTCGACTTCAGGAACAATTACTATTCGCGCACCAGCGACAGTAACTTCTGGCACGTATGTTTGGCCGGCAGCGACTCCAGCATCGAACATGGTATTACAATCGAATAGCTCTGGTAATTTGACATGGGTTGCTGGTGGTGGATCGGGCGACTTCTTAAAGAATGGTACAGTTCCGATGACCGGAAATCTTTCATTTGCTGCAACGGCGAGTCGCACTGTGGGGCCGGTAGATAGCGCGGGCGTGACTTCAGGTTATGATTTAACTGTAAAAGGTGGTGAGGCCGGTGCCACTGCTTTCAACGGTGGGAGTCTATTCCTGAGCGCCGGAAATGCAGCAGGCGGTACTGGCGGAAGCATTTATATCGAACCTGGTTTCGGAGTTGGTTCCGGTAACGTACAAATTGCAGCAACTGGTGGGTTTGTAGGGATCGGAACTACGTCAACAAATCGACCGCTCGCAGTCCAAGGACCGATTCGAATTAATGCTAGTACGTTACCGGTATCGTCGCTTACGGCAGGAGATCTCGCGATCGACTCTGCTGATAGCAACAAATTAAAATATTACGACGGCGCTTCGTGGGTAACTGCGGGTGGTGGCGGCGGCGGGCTCTCCGGTCTAACGGCAGGTCGAGTTCCGTTTGCAACCAGTGCAACTGCGATTGCGGATTCGGCTGATTTTACATTTGATAATGCAGGGAAAGTTTTAACCGTGACTGGTGATATCAACTACACAGGAGTGTTGACGGATATATCTGACAGACGTTTGAAGAGAGATATTGCTTCTCTTGAGCCGGCGCTTCCGAAGATTCGTAAAATGAAAATGTATTCATACTTAATGCGTAACGATCCAAACAATCGTCGCGAGTTCGGTGTGATGGCGCAAGACATGATGGAAGTAATTCCTGAGCTAGTTCGTCCGATCGACGATACTTACTTCGGTGTGAATTACGTAGGGCTAACTGCGTGGACATTGCAAGCTGTGCAAGAGCTCGATGCTGAGAACATGAAGTTGCGAGAAGAGAATCGCGTTCTTAGCGAGCAGCTACAGGCACTTAAAACTGTTCAAGAAGTTCAAGCTCGTCAGATTCAAAGCATCATGGAAAAGTTGGACTCGAAATAAGTCCTACTTTAGAAGTTGACGAATCACAGCTTCATTCTCGTTCACAAACCATCCAAGATAATTTTCTTTTGGAAGAGTTGGCATTTTGTCTTTGCTCACCATCTCTTTATTATGTTTGTGGAGTTTGATCGCGCGAATTGATTCGTCGCCGAGGTTGAAGAGAGTGACTTGGATTCCGATGTTGCCGCTGATGTCGAGAAATGCAAAGCGGCTGTAAACTTGTTGCGCTCTTGCAATCACTGCCGAGACGATATGGATTGTCGCGTTTGTGTCGAGAACCAATTTCATAATTTCAGACATGCCGTCAAGTTTGTAAT
>JAYSYM010000281.1:0-1584 GCA_043727635.1 Bdellovibrionales bacterium
ATTCTGCGTTCATGTCAGAATCAAAGTAGATTTCCTCTAAGTTCCCGTCGCGCAGAACTGTAGCGACACTATATGGAGTCTCGCCATGCCCAACCGGCTTTAAGTGAGTTGCAAGATTATCTTTATCAAATACGACTTCGTACTCGTAGCCATTATCGTAAAGCAGGGTCGCGATCTCCTGCGCTGCCTGAGTTAAACATTTAGCTTCATGAGGATGAAGCTCGGTACCTTCAGCAAAAGATTGAGTTGAGAAGAGTACCGTCGCTGCTGCTAAGATTAAGTTTTTCATTTTTACCTCGATGGGTTGAAAGTTGATAAAGCAGGTTCTACGCCCGCCCCGCTGATGGGCATGACCGATGTGCCTGAATACAAGCACATGGAAATCGTTTATAAACGAGTGAAGTAGCTTGAACTACTGCGGTCGAGCGATCGCGCTATCAAGTAGCACGCATCGGCCGCAGCTGAAATCATAAGTTGCGGTCGCAACCATTCCCGACTCACCAATCACGTACGATACCGTTTCTGTGTATCCATCTTGCTCGATTGATTGAAGAGTTAAACTATGTCCCGCTAATTTCTTTGTATCGTAAGCAGCTTCAGGTAAGCACATCGATTGATCGGCTGTGACTGATTCGGCTTGAGCGAGAGAGCTTGTAAGTGTGTTGGCAACTGCGAGGAGGAGAACGATAAGTGTTTTCATTCCTCAGGTTGTACGCTAAGCCGATCTATACTTCCAATGTATGTTAATCAACTAACTATGCACCATAGGCATGGTATAGTGGCGTTGCCCCGAGGGAAGTGTGAACTTGCCCGTAGTTTGCTGTCTCAAATCAAGATTCAATCGAGAATTCTGCCTGTCGTTCCGAATAGATATGACCAAATGAAGAAGCCGCAACGATCGTTAAATAACTTAAGAATTCTCATCGCCCGACTTCCCGACTCGCTCCCCGAAACTCACCTCTACTCAGCATTTGCTCACCAGGGAATGTGGGATTATGAAGTTGCGATTCCCGTACTCCAGCGCTACTTGAAGTTTGAACTCACCGCTTATGAACACGCCGTCGCTAAAATTAATTTACTTAGCTGTTTCATCGGCGCAAAAAGAATAAGTGAAGCCGTTGAGCTAAAGCAAAGTCTTGCTCAAGAATTTAAAGTTAATAGCTGGGAGCTACATCGAAGGTACAATGCTTTCGAACATCGACATTTTCGCATCAGTGGGATCGAACACTGCTTTTACTAAAAGCGTAGAAGTCGACGTAGCAGACTCACAACTTGATATCAGCTTCACAAACAAAGTTCAGTGCGCAACACTTCAAGGACTCGAGATTATAAAGTCATCGGGCTCGT
Source organism: Bdellovibrionales bacterium (assembly GCA_043727635.1). GTDB lineage: Bacteria > Bdellovibrionota > Bdellovibrionia > Bdellovibrionales > JAMPXM01 > JAYSYM01. Next base: position 1,348 of record JAYSYM010000281.1, read on the forward strand.
TAGATTTAACAGAACTCTCTCGCCTCGATGCAGTCCTTAACTACGCAACCGCAAAAGGAATCAAAGTCCTTCTCGATCCACACAACTACGGAAAATTAAACGATGACTCAAACGTCAGCCGTCTAATTGGTGTCGATCCACTTATGCCTTCTTCTATGCTCGCTGATTTCTGGAAAAAAGTTGCCGTTGATTCTGTAAATGCAATCCGCTCGACAGGATCGCGCCACAGAATTTTAA
>JAYSYM010000282.1:0-1583 GCA_043727635.1 Bdellovibrionales bacterium
TGACAAAATCGTCTGCAGAGTTCTTTTAGCTTCGCGAGATTGATTAGTGGCTTCAAGCGCAACCGATTTATTGAAAGCAATGACTCGATCGAGTTCATCTTCGATTTTAGTATAATTCGTAAGCCTAGCGACCGCTTGCGATGGTTCGTTTTCCAAAAGATCTGCGTAGCTAAGAATAGCGTCAGATTTTTTCCTATTCTCGGGCGAAACATCAGGTGACGCAAGCACCTCGCTGATGAGCCTTCTAGCGGCTGCTGTCTGCCCTTCAACTTTCAATAACATTGCTGCAAGTGAAATTTGAACATCGACGTCACTGTTGTTGACGTTCTGTGCTTCACGTAAGTTCAAAAGCGCGTCTCGATAATCACCCGCATTGATCGCATTAAGACCGGAACGTTTAAGTGTCGAGAACGACGCTTGAAGAACCCCGCTACGTTTGCCAGTGCTCTTCGCATACCAAAATGCGGCTAGAGCTACGACCACTAGAGCCGCAACGATAAGAGGTAAGTTGGACTTAGTGGCAGAGGCCTGCGCCGTCCGCTCTTCTTTTTGCACGCCATATCGTTTTGCTGGACGCGCTTCTTCACGCAACGACGTATCGAGTGATTTTATCGGATGATAATCAACTTGAGTGGGCGTCGGAGTTAAATCCATCGGATCAACTGCAGTCGTCGTGACGGTTGCCATCGTATCGTCACGAGCGTTTAAATTCTCTGCGCGAATTTGTTCAACTACACCCAGAAAAGCTGGTTCTTCACGAACATAACGCCAGCGAGACATGGGCTTAGAAATTTCATCGATGACTGCGATTTCACGCGAGAGCAAACGTTTGATAACTTCTGCGTGCTCAAACGGACCGACGATTCGATCGCCCGCTTTGATCAGCCAAAGTTCACTCTGCCCACCTACTTCTCTCATAGGAGTATTGTAGCCATAAACTTAGCGAAATTGTTAGTGCCGGAAGTGACGAACGCCAGTCAGGACCATGTTTACGCCGAGCTCTTTTGCTCTCGCAACTACCGCCTCATCACGAATTGATCCGCCCGGCTGAATGACCCACTTAATACCGGCTTCTGCGATCGCTTCGATCGAATCGGAAAATGGGAAGAAGGCATCACTGGCTAAGACTACGTCTTTGGCCTGCGGGTGATGATGTCTCATTCTCAAGATCGCTTGCTGAACAGCATCGACACGATTTACTTGCCCCATTCCTAGACCAACGGTTGTGCCTGCACTCGCTAATGCGATTGCGTTGCTTTTTAGGTGCGCGCAAGTTTTCCACGCCATTTCTAAATCGGCTTTAACTTGCTCAATCGGAGTTTCGCCTATGATCTGCCAAGAAGAACTCCAGTCTTCAGTTTTGTCCTGACTCTGGAGGAGATACCCTCCGGCTACAGTTCGGAATTCCGGTTCGCTCACGCCGTTCAACATTTCGGGCCACGCAAGAAGCCTCAGGTCTTTTTTCTTTTGTAGAATCGTCAGTGCCGCGGCACTGAAACTAGGTGCGACCACGCATTCAAGAAATACTTTCGAAATCTTTTCTGCAACAGCTTCGTTTATTTCCCTGTTAATCGCGATGATTG
>JAYSYM010000283.1:0-1575 GCA_043727635.1 Bdellovibrionales bacterium
GCACTTTCTCTTACGGGGATGGTAATCAATTTCGCAAGTCCGATGACATGCCAACCAATAGAAGAGTCGTAGTTCGACTAATAGCTTCTCAAAACGCAGCAAGAGGTGATCGGTGAAACGATTATCAAAAATTTTATTCCTGACATTTTTCTTATGTAGTGCAACTGCATTTGGCTCTGACCGATCTTCGATTGTGCAGGGACGAATTCAAGGAGCGCTCAACAACGTTTTACCAAAGACTGATTACTTGGTGATCGTAAATCGTCTCGACGATCTAGAGACTGGCGGACTTCAGGCAGCTCTCAGCGGTGAAGTGCGAAGCCTACCAGGCTTGTCGGTTGGAGTAGATTCGCGCGGTGAAATTGTTAATCGAGATGGCGCCTTCGGCGAATACAATGGTCCGATTGCGATTAATTTAATTATCGACCCAGCTGTGCGTGCTGAAACATTCGAATTGATTAAGAAAACAGTTCCAGAATTGTCAGGCGGACTTCGCGACCTCGACGAGTTTAAAGTTACGCGAGCAAGTCTTCGTCAGGCAGCATTGCCGAATCCCAACGCTCCACAAGTCAATGTAACGAATCAAGCTTCACAAAATGGCTGGGCTGATTTAGTTCGTCATGCAGCGGTACTTTTGCTTCTTGGCGGAATGCTGATTTGGTTTTTATCACGAATGTCTGCAAAAGATTCGAAGCCTTCTTCGTCATCTCCTTCACCAGCAGAGCGTGCTCCTTCTAAATCAGAATCTGAACCATCTCCGAAAATTAGCTTTGGTGATCTAGACCCTGCTGTGGTCGGACTCTACTTACTCAAAGAATTGCATGAGCGACGTCCAGATAAGGTTGCTGTTTACTCAACACTGACTGCTCCGGCGGAACAACGGAAAGTGCTAAAATCAATTCCCGGTTGGGCAGCAAGTTATCTTGAAAAAGAAATTCGCAAAAAAGCGGATGAAAACTTCGCAGATGACGGACAGATGGCCGCAATTATTTATAACGAAATTGCAGTGATTGAACTTAATCTTACTGACGACATCGATCATCATAGAAGCTTTTTGAGTTGGTTTCCTGCGCCAAGTTTGCGAATGGTTTCGCGCGAGCATTTGCACTCGCTCACTGACTCATCAAAGAAGACACTTCTTAAGTTACGTCACGACCTTGGCAACTTAGTTAAAGTTGACACGCTTGATCTTGAGTCAGCGATGGAGCCGACTACGGATGCAGAAATCCGTTCTTGCTTTGCCGAACTCAAAAAATGGAAATCGTCGGACGTTCACGCTAGCCGTGAGCTTGATCACGATCTGGTAGGTCGCTTGGCAATTGTTATCAACAACCTAACTGAATTCGGACCAATCGCCCAACAAGTGGAACAGGCCAAAGCAAAACTTTCTAAATCAGATTTTGCGAGACTTCAGAATGTCGTTGTTACTGCTGAGAGCCCTCTTTTATGGAGTGAAGCTCAGGTAAAAGATTGGTTGAGAACGGTCGAACCTTCTGACTACCAGTGGTGGCTAAGTGTTGTTTCGACGGCTCCCAAGTGGGAACTTTCAAAACTTCTTCGTCCCCTTCGTCTTTC
>JAYSYM010000284.1:0-5059 GCA_043727635.1 Bdellovibrionales bacterium
TGCAGACGATGGGCGAAAAAGTTGAAAGCTCAAAAGTTACTTCAATGGTGAAAGATTGGCCTGCGCGGCCGAGACTCGCGGCACAGCAGATGATGTCCATGTATGGTGAACCGACTGAGGTTACAGCCAGCACTGCAATTTGGATGAATGCAGGTCCATACAAAAGAGTTGAAGTTTCGAGAACGGAAGTGCCGCATGATTTTCCGAAGCCTCACATGGATTTCTTGCGTCACACTGTAACCTACAATGTTCCAATTGAAAAAATTGATGATTTAACTAAATTCGACGCCAGCATGACGTTCGACAAAACTGCAGGCGAGATGTCTGCTAAGTGCGATCTCGAAGGCCACAACGTACTAACACTTAATTTAGCTCGCGATATCATCAACGGTACAAAGTCGGTCGAAGCAGCTAGACGATCGTTTGCTACAAACGTCATTGATGATCAGCTGGGAAAGAAGCCTGCTTACGTTGAAAAGCTTCAGTTTGAGCCTCAGAAAAATACTGCATTCGCTGATGTTCCAAATATTCCAGGCTCACCAGTGCGCGCAACAACAAACAATTCAGCTCAGGGCTCAGATGCTGAAGTGCTCGCGTTTGTAATTGCCGCCGATGACAACGAAATTTTGGCTTCAGCTCAGGCTCAGAAGAAAAATATTCGAGCAGAAGTTAAAGACTACGCGAAGATGGTACAAATGGAGCATGGTAAAAACCAGGCGACAGCTATGAAACTCGGATCGACGCTCGGTACAAAGCCGACTGATACAAAGGCTGTTGATGAGTTGAGAGTCAAAGGCGCAAACGGCCTTGCGATGCTAGTTCCTTTGGATGGAAAAGAATTTGAGAAAGCCTACCTCGATGCGATGGTTAAGAATCATCAAGAAACTATTGCAATGATCGACAATCAGCTTTTGAAGAGCGCTGACAACGCTAGCCTTAAGAAAAGTCTGACGGCTACTCGTGGGCACGTAGCAAGCCATTTAGAACAGGCGAAAAGCCTGCAGTAATTTCGGGATTAACACCGGCGGAGCGCTAGCTCTTTGCCGGTGCTCCACCCTTGGTAATTCGGGGATTTATATGTTCACCGTTATTTGTCACCGGAGCGATACCGACGTGTGTATGGCGCGAGTCTCGCATGATAGAAATCCATCAGCGGCGTTACTGATAGCCCATGAATTAATATCGATGCAGCGACGGTAGATAAAACGAGAGCGATCAATCGCTCAGCAGTTTCAGTTGGTAAGCCTTTGGCGACGGCATAACCTAAGTAATAAACAGACCCTATTCCTCTAACTCCAAACCATCCAAAAAAACTTCTGTGAGACAATGGAGTTTTTGCGCCAATTAATCCTATGAAAACTGCAATGGGCCGGATGACTAAGAACAGTGCTGGCAAAAGCCAGATGTCAGAACTCGAGAAAAAGGAAAGGTCGAGCATTGCGCCGACAAGTATAACTGTTACAACTTCGCCGAGACGCTCGAGTTGTTCATTGAAGGTCAGCACAGCTTTCGCAACTTCTGCAGAAGGTGCGGTTGATTCGGGGCCCGTCTCAGTACTTTGCACTCGTTCGGCTCTTCTTAGTGCAATCCCCGCAGCAAACACAGCTAAGAATCCGTAAGCATGAAAGACAAGTGCGAGGCCGTACGATAGACAAATTAATCCGACAGTGAGAAAGTCATCGAGAATTGCAGTTTCTTTGTGTCGCTCTCTTAAGAACAGAATCAGACGGGTGACGAAAGTTCCTAGCACACCTCCAATAAAAATTCCGACTCCTCCAGCCCAGAGAAGATCAACAGCGACCCACCGAATACCATTTTCGCCGAGATCGTGAAGTCCAAGAAGTCCGAGACCGAGCATCACAAACGGAAATGCGGTGCCGTCATTTAGTCCGGCTTCACCGGTAAGACTAAATCTTAGTGGGTCACGATCGGTCGGACCGCGAACTTGCACGCCTGATGCTAGCACTGGATCGGTTGGGGCAAGAATCGCTCCGATAAGAATGGCTGCACCTAAAGGAAAACCGAGAACGAAATAGGCGACGGCTGCTACGCCCGCAATCGTCAAGACCATCGATACCGTTGCCAGTCGATAGGCAGATTTCCAATCTTTACTCGAAAGTGGCGAACGGAGTTTTAGTCCTGCAGTAAAGAGTGAAATGAGTACGACCGCTTCGGAGATATGTTCAACAAGCTTTGCGTTTCGAAGGAGGTCAAGCTTGAGCAGTCCGAAACCGTTTGCTCCGAGCGCAAATCCGATCGGCAAATAGATCATCGCAGTAGTGAGGGGAAGGCGTTTGAGCACAGACTGAAATGCACCGGTCATGGTGAGTAAAACACCAATCACTAAAAACCATATTGCTGTATTGTTAAAGTTTAGCAACGATACGCCTCTTGCTGAAACGTGAGTCAGCGCTTTCCTACAGTGGCTATTATTTAGGGACAACTTCAAGTTTTACTCTAAAAGTGTCGAAAAAAAATAATGAGTAAAAAGATTCCCATCCCTAAGTTAGAGACAGAACGCTTACAAGCTCTTCATTCCTATGCAGTTTTAGATTCAGCAGCGGAGCAGAGCTACGACGATATCGTCTCTCTGGCAGCTTCAATTTGCGACACTCCCATCGCTATAATCTCGTTAGTTGATGCTGATCGACAGTGGTTTAAGGCGCGAGTTGGAATTGATGCTACCGAGACCCCGCGCGAATTAGCTTTTTGCTCTTACACCGTCTGTGGCAACGATCCATTGATTGTTGCAAACGCCGCATCTGACCCTGTCTTTCATGATCATCCGCTCGTAACAGGCGATCTCAATATAAGATTCTATGCGGGAGTACCGCTTCTTACATCACCAGGTCATGCGCTTGGTAGCTTGTGTGTTATTGATACCGTACCGAAAGTAATAAGCCCCTCCGAACTAGATGCATTGACTAAGCTAGGCCAGCAAGTTGTATCGCTTCTTGAGCTCAGAAAATCTGAAGGTCAGTTGCGCAAAAGTAATGATCGGATTATGCAGTTCGATCGATTTTTTAATATATCTCCTGATGTGTTCATCATCACAAACTCAGAGGGTCGATTTGAGGCGCTGAACCCATCTTTGTGTAAGGCCCTTGGTTACTCCGACTCTGAGCTACGCAAAATACCGTACATAGATCTCGTTCACCCAGAAGATCGCGATCGAACGATGAATGCGGCAACGGCGCAACACGACGGGATTTCTGTATTCAATTTTGAAAATCGCTATGTAGCAAAAGATGGCTCGGTGAGATGGTTTGCTTGGAAGGCCCTTCCGGTTGCCTCAGAAGGCCTGGTTTACTCAGCCGGTAGAGATATTAGTGAAGTTAAAGAAAAAGAGAAGTTAATTGAAGAGCAACGGGTGCACATGCTTGCCGCTTCTAAACTTGCATCACTAGGTGAGATGGCCGGAGGAGTGGCGCACGAGATCAACACTCCCTTAAACGCAATTTTATTCTGCGCTGAACAAATTCAATCGACGGCAAAAGAAATCGCTAACGAGGAGCTTGAGGAGTTGGGAAGCATTGTTATTGAAACCTCTCAACGGATTTCAAAAATCATAAAAGGACTGCGCGCCTTTGCTCGCGACGGCTCATTAGAAGAAACTGAAACCGCAGATGTGCAAATAGTGATTGAGCAGGCGTTGACATTGGGTCGCGAGCGAATCCGTCAGAGTGGAGTGGATTTGCGAGTGAGTTACCCCGCAACCTCGACTTTTCTTGATTGTCGCGCAGTACAGTTAGGACAAGTAGTCTTGAATCTTCTCAACAACGCCTTTGATGCGGTGGTTGGAACTCCGTCGCCATGGATTCAAGTGCAAGTCAGCGGCCTAGGTCAGAATATTCGTATTGAATTCTCTGATAGCGGAAAAGGCATTCCTCCGGAGGTTAAAGCAAAGCTCTTTCAGCCGTTCTTTACAACTAAGGGAGTGGGCAAAGGAACGGGCATTGGCCTTAGCATTTCGAAAGGGATCATCGAATCACACGCTGGTCGACTATTTATCGATGAGTCGTGTGCGAACACAAGCTTCGTTATTGAGATCCCTAGCGTTTCTGTGACAGTTCCTGACAAGCTAGTGGCTTGAATATTTAGCTTCGACAAAGTCCCAGTTCACAATCTGCCAAATGTTTTTGAAATACTCTTTTCGAACATTTAGATGATCGAGATAGTATGCGTGTTCCCACACATCAACTGTAAATAATGGGACAAGCGATTCAGTAATTGGATTGTAGGCGTTTGAGCCAGCTTTTATTTCGAGAAGATTCTGCTCATCTTTCACCAGCCACACGTAGCCAGAACCGAAGAGATCTTCACCTGCTTTCGAGAGTCGCATTTTGAATTCGACGACCGAGCCGAAGCAGTGTTCTATGCACTCAAACAACTTGCCTGACGTCGGTTCCGTTGAAGACGGTGAGAGGCAGTTCCAAAAGAATGTATGATTCCATGCTTGAGCTGCATTGTTGTACAAATCACCCGTAGATTTTTTGATTACCTCTTCGATCGGCAAAGACTCGAATTCGGTTCCGTGGATCAGTTTATTTAATTTATCGACGTAACCTTTGTGATGCTTCCCATAGTGTGCGTCGAGAGTTTGTGCCGACATGAATGGCACTAGCGCATCTTTAGGATAAGGCAGTTTGGGAAGCGAGTAATATTCAGAAACTGGTTTACTAGGTATGCTGTTTTTGGTTTGTTCCATCGCTCGAGACTAACCAATTTGGCTGCTCGAATGTTCCAGAGTTCGTCTCGAAATTTTGAAGTTAGCGACTTAACTAGGGAGCCAGATGCAAATAAAGCCGCAGCCGCTGCTGTCCTCTTGGTTGCATTCATGCGAATTGAAAGTTTTTGCTGTCTAGAATACTGACAGGTTCGGTTTTAAGGAGATGCTGGTATTATTCGCTCTACTTTACAAAGGATCGATTAAATGAAAGCACTATTAGCATTACTAGCAGTATGTGGAATGTTCTCGACGGCTCAGGCCAAGCCTGAAACTGAATATCAAAAGATCGATACTTTCTCAGTTCATCGCAATCTCAGCACTCAAAGCAAA
>JAYSYM010000285.1:0-1567 GCA_043727635.1 Bdellovibrionales bacterium
GAGTTGTTACCGGGCGAGCCAGCTGATGAGAAAACTTTGAAAGCGATGATTGATGCTCCTTTGGGAGACGCTCGGTCAAAGTGGAAACCTAATTGGCCAAAGCTTGAAGAGTACGAAGTAGAAATTGGTAAAGGGAAGATTACTCGCACCGGAACAGACGCTACGATTGTATCGTGGGGTCGCACGTTGCCTTTATGTAATAAGGTTGCCGATGACTTTGCAGCTGACGGGCATTCGGTTGAAGTGATCGATCTGCGTTCGATTTATCCGTACGATTGGCAGATGATTAAATAGTCGGTTGCTAAAACGGGCCGCGTGTTATTCGTAAACGAAGACACTGAAGTAACGAACTTTGCTGAGCACTTGGTATTCCGATGCACTCAAGAGTTGTTCTATGAGTTGATGGCGAGACCTCGGGTACTTGCGGGTAAAAACGTTCCGGGCATTGGGCTGCATCCGAATTTGGAAGAAGCATCAGTTCCGCACACCGAACATATCGTTCATGAGTTAAGTGAACTTCTCAACGAAGTACCGTAAGGACTGGCGACTACATGGCTCGGACAACTCTTCCAAAAGACTTTGATAAATATAAATACTATTTAGATTCGGTGCAGAGTCCTGACACCGACGTCGAATTCATTCGCGGATGTTATAAAGAAGCTCGCAAGCGTGATCCAGTTACGTTGCGCGAAGATTTCTGCGGAACATTTATGATTTCTTGTGAGTGGACGAAACTTAATCCTAAGTTTGTTGCGTACGGGGTTGATCTTGATCCGGAGCCAGTTGAGTACGGAAAAGCAAATTATTTGCCTTTGTTGAAACCAGAGCAGCAAAGCCGAGTGAACATTAAACTCGCTAATGTTTTGGATCCTGGGTTAGCAAAAGTTGACGTGATCGCTGCGATGAATTTCTCACACTACATTTTTAAAACTCGTGAAGGGTTGAAGATGTACTTCCAGAATGCCTTTGCAACTCTAAATCGTGACGGAATATTCTTGGTGGATTGCTTTGGCGGAACTCGCTGCCAAGAAGCCAACGAAGAGTCCACTAATCATGGCAAGTTTAGATATTATTGGGATCAAGAAAGTTTTGATCCAGTCACTTATGAAGCTATGTTTCATATTCACTTTAAGCCCAGGGGTAAAAAGAAGATTAAAGCCTTTTCCTATGATTGGCGTATGTGGACGATTCCTGAACTTCGCGAAATAATGACTGAAGTTGGATTTAAGAAAACTCATATTTATTGGGAAGGTACTACTCGCAAAGGCGGCGGCGATGGCAACTTCAAGCGCACTGAGGTTGGTGAAGAGTGCGAAGCGTGGATTGCTTACGTCGTCGGTGAGAAGTAACGCACTGTTGCTACCATCTGGTAGCAGCTACCGGGCGGCTTTTAGTTCGGCCATGGTGAAGAGCGGGCGGAGTTCGAGGCCTGCTTCTTTTATCTTTTCAGTTTTTCCTTCGCTTCGATCAATCACACACAAGACATGATTAATGATCGCGCCTTCGGAGCGTAAGTCTTTGCTGCTGATGAGGACTTGGCCGCCGGTGGTGATGACGTCTTCGATTA
>JAYSYM010000286.1:0-5039 GCA_043727635.1 Bdellovibrionales bacterium
CGCTGCTCGCTGCACGCATGTTAGGTGCTTACGACTCGAAGCTTTCAAAAAAGCTTGTCGCATTTCAAAAAGCGAACGCGAAGAAAGTTCGCGCCGCAAATAGAAAAAACTAATAGTCTTTAGCGGTCTAATCTCAACTGCCCAATGACGCTGAACGGAGCGGTGCTTTCAGGCTTCCGATAGACATTTCCGATAATCGCATCTGCTGATTTCAAGTAGTAAAGCTGCAAAAACAAAAACGACCCAAGCGGTACCAATATAGCGTCAGGATCGCTCGGAATTTCTCGATAATCCCCACTCAGATCGCCTCGCCCACTGGAGTTACTGAACACATCTCCGTTTTCGCTAACTTTAATTTGATGTGAACCTTTCAATGCGCCTTTTTCGATTTGGCCGTTGAGTTGAAATTCATATTCCCATGTTTTCGTATCTCTGCCTATGCGTACTGTCCCGCTTCCAGTAAAAGTTCCCTGGAGTTTCTCCAGTGTACCCGATCGGTTGGCATAGCCTTTAGAACTTCGCATAAGATCATCGAAGCTCTCGGGTCTTGAGTCTTTCAAAAATTTGTTCACCTCGGCTTCACCGCGAACGTCATCGAGTGACTTACGATTTGTCGGTCCAGCGATTTTTCCGGAGTTGGCGCCAATTCCTTTAGTGATGATCGGGTTACGCGGAATGTGCCTGCGCTCGGCTGCGCAGCTCGTGGGGCCACAGCGCCAGCATCGCTCGTCGGCAATAGCGGAGTGTCCATCGCGACCTTGGTATCAGTTGTAAGTTTGATTCCCAAATCAGCGAGGAAGATCGTCATCATTTTGCCAAGAAGCTCGTCAGCTTTCGCATAGCGCTCTTCCATAGTTTTCAATCGATAGTATTCAGCTATTTCATTCTCGGAAAGATCTTGAAGCTTTCGAATGCCTTCATCGTAATCGGACGTACTGATCGGTGCACTTCCGCTGGGCGAGGTTGCGTTGCCACTTAACTTAAAGCTGTAGCCGATGATGGCTCCAGCTAGAAGCGAAACCAAAACTGCCAATGCGGTATTACTTTTCACGCCATTCTCCAATTTAGTAAATTGTTGAGGCTGGCGGTTAAGAGGTCAACTTACTTCGAACGCAAGCCGAACATTGAGCAGCGGCTTTCGCTTCAGCTACTCGAAGACTCGCTCTCGCATCGCCACTCTGAAACTTGGCCGAATATAACCTGCCAAATCTCAGAGTACCCTTCGCACGCCCAGAGAACGGCGGTGCTTGCACTTAAAAAAGCCGCCCAAAAGGACGGCCCGACTATTAACAAATTTAAATTGAAAATTAAGCGATACGCTTTAAGAATTGGAAATACTTCGACTCTGTTGCGTCCAATTCCATCTCTGATGGATTGCAATCGCAAAGCTTCGCAGTTTTGACGTCGAAGTTGAGGGCGTAATTGCCGCCACCAGCAGTCACGTGTTCACCGACTTTGAAGAGCACGTCTTTTTCGGAGTCGCACTTTTCGCAGAAGTAAGGAACGTAGAACGAAGTGATCGTTCCGTTTTTTGGAAGAAAGCCTTCCACCATGTTTAATTGAAACACGAGTGGCTTTGGGCAATTTTCTAAAACGATTTTTGATTTTTCAGAAAGAGGCTTGATCCAGTTCAACCACTCGCGAATACCAACTGAGTTGATTGACTTAACACCTTGAAGATCGATGCGAATATTACCAGGCGCACCTTCAACTGGTGGGAACTCTACGTCTTCGTCGATTGTGCCTGAGAATTTTAAAATTAAATCATCGCCTTGTTTGGCTACTTCGGACTTGAATTCCATTACGTACTCCAGTTTCGTCTACTCGATAGAAACAAAGTTCAAATGTTTTGATAGAGCGGCTTTGTCCGAGGAACGCGGTGTGTATTGGAAACCAACACCAACGATCGTTCGTTTACCCGGCTCGACACCAATATAGTAGCTTGAACAGTTATTGAAAATCAAAAAGCTTCCAATTCCTGCGCCGGCATCACCTTGCTGGATTGCGCCAGCTACTCCGCGCTCAAAACAGAAGTGAATTTTGTCTAGTAACTGAGGGATCACTAGACGACCGTATGAGTCGCAGCAAACAATCATCACTCGCTCTTGGTCAATATAAGCATGGAATTCGATGTCGCCAGCTGCGGCATTGTTCGCAGCAGCGCTATCATAGAAGCTTCCGCTATTTTTAGATGCATTTGTGAAAATCTCATCGGCCGCAAGCAAGACTTCGTCGTGAACACTCTTAGTCTTTGGGTGTTGATGCAAGAAGTCTTCGAGGTACTGAATGACACTGCGTTTATTAGTCGTCGACGGACATTTGAAAGTGAACAAATTCTCTTTGACCAACAATTCCTGTGCAATCGATCGAACCGGATCGGCAAAGAAGCTAGTTGGATTGCTAATCATCAATTGCGCCAGCGCTTTTTCTTTATCAAAGCTGATGCCGTCTTTTTGAACGAGGTGGTAGGCACCTTGGCTCAAAGCATGATGAATAACGTCGGAGGGTTCCATTTTTTCGGTAACTAAAATCTGGTGCTGTGAAAACTTCAGTGCTGGTGCTGCCATTATGCTGCCTCTACCGCTGTGTCGTCTGAAACTTGAGAACTCACTTCTCTCGTCCCGAACTGAACGAGAACCAAAGTAACGTCGTCATCAAGTGGCGATCCTTGGCGGAACTCTTGTAACTCTGCTACTACGATTTTAAGCGACTCATCTGTGTTATCTTTTTCAAACAGACCATTTGAGAGAGCTTTTAAGAACTTACGCTCGCCCCACTGTTTTGCTTCAGGGCTCTTAATGTCGGTCACACCATCAGTGTAAAGAACGAGTTGATCGCCCACTTCGAACTTAACTGAAGATTGCTTGTAAACCGTTGTGCCATCTTCGCCAAGACGAGGATTGTTGACATCATTGAGAGCTTCAAAGTCTGAACGACTAGGAGCACCTTCAGTTTTACGAAGTAAAAGTGGTGGCTCATGACTTGCGTTTACATATTCCATTACGCCAGTCGTCTTATCAATACAGCCCAAGAAGAATGTCATCATCAATTTACCTTTGCTCGAATCGGCAATCGCACGATTCAAAAGACCAATTGATTGTGATGGCGACATTGGTGGACCAGCTTGAATGACTGATACAACCGCTCGAACTGCTGAAGTTAATAAGGCTGCGGGAGCTCCGTGGCCAGTGGCGTCGCCAATCCAAACATAAACGCGCTCGCCGATTTGACAGTAGAACCACCAGTCACCACCGCACTCTGATGCCGGAGTGTAATGACCTGTGATTTGTACAGGGCCAATAGTAGCACTTGTTTCAGGGAAGAGAGTTTCTTGAACGGCTTTCGCAGTCGCAAGCTCTGATTCCATTCGCGCCTTCTCGGCAGTTTCTACCATAAGACGCGATACTTCTTCGGCCATTGAGTTAAAGCTCGAAGCTAAGTTTCCAAATTCATCTTTTGATTTCACTTCAATGCGCACATTGAAATCACCCTCAGAAACTTTGCGTGTTGCAGAAATAATTTTTCCGAGTGCAGAAGTCATTCGCTTAGACGCGACAACAGAAATTGCCAATGTTACGCCCAAGATGACAAACAACATTAGCATTGCCTGTGTGATCAAATCAGTGACGGCCGCCAACGCAGCTTTCTTATCAACAAGTGAGACAACTGTTAAGTCATCAAGACCGACAGATGAGAATGAAACTAAATAGCTTTGGCCTGTAGGTGACTGAAGTTCTTCAATTCCCTCAGGCACACCTTTAACTGACATCGACGACCAAATTTCGCTTGGCTGCCAAAGTTGTCCGTCTGCTAATTGAATTGTTGGAGCAAAGATCGATTGCGATGAGTTACCACGAAGTAAGAAGGTCGTGTAGTTGCCCGCTTCGGCGAACGTCGATGCAGTTTCTTGAGCATTGAAGCTCACTAATGCAAAGATGTGATTCGGGTCATCAACTTTACCGAAACGAAGGCCCACTCTTAGTAATGGACGATCAGCCGGAAGCTTAACGATGCTAAATACTTTTTCACGCGCTTCAGTAATTAATGTCTGATTATAAGGAGATTCTGGCAGAATCTGACCTTCGCCTAATTTGTTAACTTCAAATGTACGAACGTACTTACCATCAACCGGATAGTAGAGCTCTAACGAGTCGATCTTATTTTCTGAATCAAAGAAGACTTGTCCGCTCTCAGAGAGCGACTGACTCTCTCGCGAATACGTGAGAACGATGGACTGAGCTACTGATACTAATGAATTGAGTTCAGATCGAACTCGAGCTGCTTTAGTTTTTGAAACAGATAGAGATGAATCGAAGACGTAGGCAATCTTATCTTTCTCAAAAACATCGACCGCTACAAATAGAAACGCTGACAGCCCCACGAGTGGGAGCGCTGTCAAAGCGATCATAATTTTATAGCGCAACGATAACGAACGGCTTGCCATAGCTGTTTTATCGGAAACACTAAGGAAAACCTGACCCTAAAGGCTTAACCCATCGTTAATTCTCGACCTTCGATCCCGTTTTGAAACACGGTCTTCACATAACATATAAGAAGTTGGCGCTTCTGGACCTTCGGCCATACATAATTTCCTACAGAAGCTCGATAAGAGAACTGGAAAAGGACTCATGGAAAATCAGGATAAACTCTCAACATTTGATAGAGCTCTGCTCGCGATCTGTCTGATCGTCGTACTTCTATGCGCGTTCCTGATGACTCACGGTCGATTCGGTTCTGATGACACTTCAAAATTATCAGCCGTTGGATCAATTGAACGTTCAGAAAACGACGTAAGACAAAAACACCAAACGGGATTCAACTGGCGCGGCGCTCAACAAGAAGACACAGTTTTCGAAGGCGACAGTATCTTCACGGGCGACTCTTCAAAAGTAAAAGTGAAGTTTTCTGGTGGCGGCGAACTTGAGATTGATCCGAAGTCTCTGGTTGTGATCAAGACTCGCAATGGCCAGCTTGAACTTGACCTATTATATGGTGCCTTCTCGGGCAATCTCGGTGATGGCCAAAAAATTATCGTAATA
>JAYSYM010000287.1:0-5036 GCA_043727635.1 Bdellovibrionales bacterium
TACGACCGCTCTCCCGACTTTTACCGATTACTCGAGCTGCAAGGAAAAAAATATTGTTCCGCCTTAATCCGAAGTCCCAGTGATGAACCGCTAACACTCTTTTCATTTTCTTTTCAAAAAAAATGGGTGGGAGGAGAGCTCGTTGATTGCGGATATGCCGGAGATTTTCGAACTGCGAAGTCATCGCTATCAGCAAGAGCTTGGCGAAAGCATTTCGCAAATATTGTGCGCTCAGCGAAAGATGATCCTCAGTTTGGCCGTCCAAAATTTATTCTGACAGCGATCATGAAAGATAATTCGACTGCAATTCGAAACATTGCCGCTGGCAGCGTAAAATTTGGCGTGCGATATGATCACCTCGATGATCTTGAAATGGTGAATGTAATCGGCCGTCTGTTTAAGACGAAGCCCAAGCTGAAGACAGCTCGCGCAACCGCCAGAGATGAAATAGAATTAAAACTTTTTATAGCGCAAAATGAAGCGAGCAAAATGTTCGGCGCGGCCTATAGTGACGATGCGAAGCTTGATGACGAATGGAATTTCAAAACAGCTAATTGGCCAAACTTTTCAGCTGAGCAGTTTTTGATTCAGCGAAGCCCGGCAGGCGAAATTATCGCCTGCACACTTCCCTTCAACCCCGGATTCGCTAAGCGCATGAAGCTTTTAGAAATCCCTTTCATGCTTAAAAAAATAAGTGGATTAGGCTCATTGCTGAAAATTAAAACTCCAAAAGTTGGAGAAGCCTTTGAAACAGTTTATCTTACGCATTTAGAAATCAACGAGTTACAAATTTCATTTAAAGATTCAGTGAGCTCATTTTTGAGTTACTTATTCGATGAAAAGCCGAGCGGCACCCAATTCTCTTTCGCGGCCGAACCCAGAAAGTTTCAAGGCATTGTCCCGTTCATCAAATTTCGCACAATGATTTCTCTGTTTTGTATTTCGCTACCTGAAGACCCCGTCGTCAAGAAAGTTGCGCCACTGAGTTTTGAGATGGGCTTAGTGTGACAGCTTTTTATCATTCACTCCTGTCGTTAGTGGCTAGCTCTTACCGTAACAAGTTTTGCTCAAGCCTCGCATCAGCCGAGAAAGCTCAGCGATCGCGGCTAGCTGAAATACTTTCGAATCTAGACCGAACCGAGCTCTGGGAATCTTTAAAGGGTAAATCCTACGAAGAGTTGCGAACACTCGTGCCTCTTGCGAACTACTCGTATTACTCCGACAAAATAGCTAAGCAGAAAGCTTCGCATCGAATGATTTTGAGTTCAGAAATCGTTCGATACGAACCAACGAGTGGTTCAACCGAGAGTCGCAAGTGGATTCCTTACTCCGCAAAGTTTCTCGAGGAAATTAATCGCGCAGCTATGGCTTGGATTGGCGATGTGTATCGACAGTTCCCGCAGATCAAAAGCGGAACACACTACTGGTCGTTATCGTGGCTTCCAACTGACTTAAGAGGCCTTACTACTACCGATGATGTTGAGCTTTTCCGGTGGTGGCATCGCAAGCTCATTCGCCCGACAATGGCTGTTGATCCAAGACTTGCTCGAGTAACTAATCCAGAAGCGGCCTGGTGGGCGACACTTGTAAGTCTTGCGAGCCGACATGATCTAACCTTAGTTTCTGTTTGGAGCCCGACGTTTTGGTTAAAGGTTTGCTCTGATATCGAAGCTAACTACTCAGAAATCAAAGTCGCTTTGAACACTGGCAAGTGGGGTCGTTTTGAGGAAGAGCTAGCGCAGACAATTGGACAGGCGCCGACGCGAAAATTTGATTCGCAACAACCGATTGATTTGAAAAGCCTTTGGCCGAGTCTCAAAGTCATCAGCGCTTGGGATTCATCTTCGAGTTCAGTTTGGGCAAACCAACTTAAGAAACAGTTTCCGCAAGCGATCTTTCAAGGAAAAGGATTGTGGGCAACCGAAGGTGTTGTCACTATTCCATTCGAAGACAAAAAAGTTCTCGCAATTAATTCTCACTTCTTCGAGTTTATTGATCTTGAGACCGGCGAAGTTCTCCCGGCCTGGAGTGTTCAGCAAGGCCGAGAATACAAACCCGTGCTTTGGACTTCGTCAGGTTTACTACGCTACGTTTTAGAAGATCGAGTGCGAGTCACAGGTTGGCTTGAGAAAACTCCATGCTTTGAGTTTTTAGGGCGAATTCAAAGTGTTGATCTTGTCGGCGAAAAAATTTACGCGCCGTGGGTGCACTCACTCCTCGAAGCCCGGCCAGAATGGCGCGGCATCTGTTTAGTAGCCTGTCACAAGCCTTCTCCACACTATGTTTTGGTTCATCAAGGTGGTCAGAAGATAAACGTTGAAGATGAGCTAAGAAGACTTCACCATTATGACCTTGCACGACAACTCGGTCAGCTCGGACCCGCGCAAACGTTAGAAGTGAATGATGTGTTCGAGTTGCTAAAGAAAACTGGCACTCAAAAGATTTTAGGACAAAACAAAGTTGAAGTTCTTATCGAAGTCGATCGACTTCACGAACTTTGAGACTGGAGCAAGTATGCCGCACATTAAATTTCAAGATGGCCTAGCAGGTATCAGAGGACCAATGGCGTTTCGACCAGAGACTGCGCAACCATTAAACCTGTTGGTTGATGCATTGTTGCAAGCTCCAAACTCCCTCACAAAAGGAGAACGAGAGCTCATCGCAACTTATGTTTCCTTTTTGAATGATTGCTTCTACTGCCAAACAACTCACGGAGCTGTTGCAGCAGCGCACCTCGGCGACGGCGCAAATGATAACGACGAACTCGTTCAGCAAATAAAAAAAGATTTCAGCAAAGCCGATATCTCCGAAAAGTTAAAAGCGTTGTTAGCTATTGCAGGTCAGGTACAAAAGGGCGGAAAGAATGTAACCGAAGCGGCTGTGGCTGAAGCTCGCGCCAATGGAGCAACCGACACTGAAATCCACGACACCGTTTTGATTGCCGCAGCATTTTGCATGTACAACCGCTATGTCGACGGTCTTGCTACTTGGAGTCATCAAGACAAAGAACTTTACAGAAGCCGCGGTCAGCAAGTCGCCCGCGAAGGTTACTTTAGCGCCAACAAAGAGCTCCTGAAACCTTAAGCTAGGTTCGGCTCACGCTTCTTCCGCCCATTCTTTTAGGGGGGGGGTACGCTCGGCAATTCACCGTTTTCCCGGCTCCCCGACAGTCATGAAACATTTGATTGTTGACCGCAAACGACTTCAATTTAACATTAGTCTTATGAAAACAATTTTTATGAGCTGCCTTTTTTTCTGCTGGAGCACCGTTGTGCTTGCTGACCCACACCTTGATTTACTGTCCGGCCATCAGTGGAAAGGTGAGTGTCGGAAAGTTGTTAACGAGGGCGGCAAAGAGCTAAAAAATCAGCCCTATCTTCGGCTGCAGTCGACGTACACTACAGAAGGAACAAGGCTCCGCTGGTGGGTAAAATCGTTTAAAGACAGCAAATGCACGCAGATTCATGAATCGAGAAAGTATTCTTTTGATTGTTTGTTTGAACTCAAAGACGAATTTGCAAAGTGTAAGCAAATATCAACAGACGTTTCTACAGACGAAAAAAGTTGGAAGTCGGAAAAGTTTCTCGATGACGACGCGATGATCTCCGAGGTTAAAATCGATCGTCTCTCTAAAGACAAGGTAAAGCTATTCATGCCTGGCGAATCAGAAGAAAATCCACCGGAGGAACTAGCTAGATAGCACTTGTTTCCCGGTGGCACGATGATCAGGAACTCGCAGTCCAATCGATCAAATTCTAGATTATTTCCGCGCAGCGCGGAAATAATCTAGAATTTTCAGCCTTGGCGGCAATTCGCCCATTCCAAGCACCAAAAATGCAAAAGCGAGTCATCGCTCCTGCGAGACCCGCTTTAGTTGAAGCTCCAATCCGATTTAGGAAAGGAGATCCGAAATGCAAACCAGATATTTGTATCTTCGGCGTTTCTTGCAAATTACTAAAACCGTTCTGGCAATCCTGTGGCTAGTCTTAAGGATTCTTGAGCATCTGAAGTAAGTTCCTGACTCGTAAAGTATCTCCAACGTGTTCCTGTCCCATGGTCGGGTCAGCTAACCTCGGGGAGGAAAATCGATGGATAAGCCCTCGCGGGAGCACTTAATTTAGAGATAGCCTCCAGAAGTCGCTAAGTCCCTGCTTTATCGAGCTAAAAACCGACAATTTAAGGTTGCCGTCTCCCCGGGCGCTTGTTAAACCTTTTGAACGTTTAAGCATTTCGCAAAAAACGATTACACACCTCGTGATATCCATTTGGTCTTCGAGAAATCGAAGAGCCCGTTTCGAAAGAAACTGGCGGTCATGAGGGAGGCTCGTTCGATTCTGTGACAAGATCGATTCGGGGAAACCAAAATAGGAGGCCTTACAATGGCTCATGTCACTATGAAAGACATGCTCGATGCGGGCGTGCACTTCGGTCACCAGACACAACGATGGAATCCAAAAATGAAACCTTACGTGTTCACTGCGCGTGGTGGGATTCACATCATCGATCTACAAAAATCAGTAGGTCTCGCAAACACCGCTTCTGACTTCATCAAGAAGATTGCGTCTGAAGGCGGACGCGTAATTTTTGTTGGTACAAAGAAGCAAGCTATTGAGCCAATTCAAGAAGCTGCAAAAAAATGTGGTCAGTTCTACGTTACTAAACGTTGGCTCGGCGGCATGATGACAAACTTCTCGACCATCAAAGCTTCTATCGATCGTCTTAAAAAGATCGATCAGATGAAAGAAAAGGGCGAGCTTGAGATGTTCTCTAAAAAAGAGCGCGCTAAAATCATGAAGGAGTACACTCGTCTCACTGATTACCTCGAAGGTATCCGTGATATGAAAGACGCTCCTGCAGCGATGTTCGTTGTTGATTTGAACAAAGAGCATATCGCAGTACTTGAAGCGACTCGTCTTGGTATTCCAGTAGTTGGAATCGCTGACACGAACGTAGATCCAGAAGTTATCGAGTACCCAATCCCAGGTAACGACGACGCAATTCGCTCAATTAAACTTTTCTCTAACATGGTTGCTGAT
>JAYSYM010000288.1:0-1564 GCA_043727635.1 Bdellovibrionales bacterium
GGCAAAGAAGTTGTTCAGCCGAATCCAGCAAAGAGCATCGCATGGAACTTCTTCTACACATTGAATGGTACAGAGCCAGATGCTGAGATCGTAAAAATCTTCGATACCTGCTTAGTCCTTCACGCCGATCACGAGCTTAACTGTTCAGCCTTCGCTGCTCGGGTAACAGCTTCATCGCTTAGTGACGTCTACTCGGCTGTTGTGTCTGCGATTTCTGCGTTAAAAGGCCCACTTCACGGTGGAGCAAACGAACAAGTCATGCACATGTTGAATGAAATCGGCACGATGGATAAAGCTCGCACTTGGGTTGAAGACGCTCTTCAAAATAAAGTAAAAGTTATGGGCTTCGGTCACCGCGTTTACAAGAACGGCGATCCGCGTGCAAAAATTCTTCGTCAGATGAGCCAAACAATTACTAAAAAAGTTGGCAAGCCACACTTGTACGAAATGTCGGACTTGATTGACGAGACGATGCAGGGAAAAAAGAATTTGCTTCCGAACGTCGACTTTTACTCAGCGACTGTTTACTACAGCATGGGTATTCCAATCGACTTGTTCACGCCAATCTTTGCAGCCTCTCGCGTGAGCGGCTGGCTTGCACACATCTTAGAGCAGTGGACGAACAATCGTATTTATCGCCCGCGCGGCCGCTGGACTGGCAAAGAGGGTTTGAACTGGGCTCCCGCAGATAAGCGCTAGGTGTTTTACAGACTCTTCAAGATGGCGTGCGTGAAGGCGCGTCTTGTCTCTGGCGGCGCGTTTGAAAAAGGCCGCGGCAGAACCAGATCAGTATGGTCGGCGTAAACGATTCCGAGAATTTTTCCGAATTCTTCGAAGTATTGATCTTTTGTCGCTAACATTCCGTCGTTATCACCAAAGTTGAGCTGCAAATATTTGCCGGTAATTCTTAAATGATTCGCCATGTGACCGTGATGTTGCTTGGTAGGAATATAAAATATTTTTGAGCCTAATTCTGGCGAAGGCCAACCATGTTTTTGAATCAGTGAGTTCCAAAGGTTAGTAGTTTCTTTGTGAGTTAGTAGCGTCACTCCATCATCTAAGATTGGCGACAGGAGTCTTGCGAGCTTACTGCCTAACCAGAATGGAACGCGGCTTTTAGTTGGCATTGAGTCTGATTCCGGGCCTAAATCTTTTATGTAATCTGCAACGCCACTACCTTTTAATGCTGCTTGAAGTAAAAAGATTCGGTGAATCGCGGGAACCACTGTTGGCTGTGAGATCGTTAAAGCTAAGATTTCCAACGCTCCCTTGCTGTGAGCAATGATGACCAAGGGACGAGAACTTGCAGCATGAATTGCGACTAACTCTTGATAGAGTCCCGGCAAGTTTTTAAGAACGTTATTTCGCGTGCGTGGTTTCAGTTTGTGAATTTGCGATTGGGGAATGCCGGACTCAAGAAGTTCTTTTTCGCTATCTCTGAAGTATCGAGGTGCAGCTCGACCCATAAATCCTGCTACGAGCACGAACTCGTAGTTGCGAATTGATAGTGGAAGCTCGAGACGGGCAGATTCAGTATAAAACGAAAAGGCGTTCTCAAAACTTC
>JAYSYM010000289.1:0-1561 GCA_043727635.1 Bdellovibrionales bacterium
CACTTTGGACTTGCTGGTTTCTCTCCTCATAGTTACCCTGTTCGAGTTCATTTTAAACAAAGCACTAATTGATTCATCTTGAAGGAGTCGAAATGCAAAAGGTTGCGCTATCATCAGCAGCAGTAATGGTTCTGGTTATGTTTTTGGGATTAGGTACAGCTTGTAACAAAAAAGCAGACCTCGGAAGCGACAAAGGCAAAGCGAGCTACGGCATCGGGTTGCAAATTGGTCAGAACATGAAAGCGCAAGGCGTGGATGTTGATCCAAGCGCAGTTGCTCAGGGAATGGAATATGCTCTTAGCGGTAAAGATGCAAAAGACGCTCCGGTAAAACAAGAAGAGATTCAAAAATCAATGCAAGTACTTCAGGAGCAAACGATGAAGAAGGCTCAAGAGACTGCTGATAAAAACAAAGGCGCTGGTGATGCGTACCTTACGACAAACAAAGCTAAAGACGGTTGGAAGACAACTGCAAGCGGCCTTCAGTACTTCGTTGAAAAAGAAGGTACTGGCAAAATGCCAAAAGCTACTGACACTGTAAAAGTTCATTACACTGGAACACTCACCACTGGCGAAAAGTTCGATTCATCTGTTGATCGCGGTGAGCCAGCTGAATTCCCAGTTAACGGCGTTATCAAAGGTTGGACTGAAGCACTTCAGTTGATGAAAGTTGGCGGCAAAGTAAAACTTGTTATCCCGGCTGAACTTGCTTACGGCGCTTCGGGCCGCCCAGGCATTCCACCAAACTCTGTGTTGTTGTTCGATGTTGAATTGATTGAAGTGAAGAAGTAGTTGGCAGTTAACAGTCACAGTTTCAGAGGCTGTTACCAAGAAAAAAGGCAGCGTTTCCGCTGCCTTTTTTTTTTTATTCTGCCGTTCCACAGTAAATATTTCGCGTAATGCCGATCTTGTCTGTTTTTCCGTCGACTGTCTTGTACAGATCGAGTTGAAATTCCTCGTTGTTTTTTACTTTGTTTAATTCAACATGCAGGCGGGTAGAGGAACTACTGCCATTAAGTACAATCGCACTTCTTAAATTTCCTTCTCCAGTCGCCGCACCGAACTTTGCGAAACTTGTTCCGCTGAAGTTCGCCACGATCTGATACAGATCATTTGTTCCTTCTAGTTCTTCGAAGACTACTTTAAATCCCGATGAAGTCTCGCGAACGACAAAAGTTGTATACGGATCGCCTTCGTTGTCGATAGAAGCTGAGCAGTAAATCAGGAGCGTATTATCAGGAACGTCGGTGCTCATTGGCGGCGGAGGTTGAGTTGAAAACAACTCTCCCACAAATCGGCGACTAGATTCAGAAGTCTTGTCAGTTGATAGCTTGAGCAAGCTTTCAAGGCTGCTAAAGCGTTCGAAGTGATAAAGTGTTTCGTGTGCGATGAGAGCGGCTCGCGATAATTGATCGAGTTCGTCCCAGCGAGATTTTACTATTTCGAGTTTAGGATGATCGCCATCGGTCATGTAGGCGATTTGTTCAAGGTGACAACCGGCTTGAATCTGGTAGGTGCCGATGTCAGGTGAAAGCGGAAGTTGAGCTACGTAATTCACCGGA
>JAYSYM010000290.1:0-5012 GCA_043727635.1 Bdellovibrionales bacterium
GTAACCTTGGCGATCATAACCGTATTGGTTGTAACCATTTCGGTCTAAACCGTGGCGGTCATATCCCCATCGATCAAAGCCGTTGCGATCATAACCATTTCGGTCGTAACCATCGCGGTATCTACCGTCTCTGTCGCGTCCCCATCGGTCACAATCATGTCGGTTATACCCATCGCGGTCGTATCCATCGCGATCGTATCCATGGTGATCGTATCCATGTTCATCCCATCGATCACGAGGCGGACGATCAGGTCGCGGCGTTGCGAAAGGAGTAGGTTGCGGAATATAAGGCGTCGCTACCGGTGTCGGATGCGGATGATCCGGAATCACTACTGGTGTCGGTTGCGGATTTGGTCTTGGGTGCGGAGGCATCGGACCAGTGCCAGGATGCTTTTTCTCTTCTTCTTGTCGGCGCGCCTCTTCTTGTCGAGCAGCTTCTTCTTGCTGGCGAATCGCTTCCTGCTGACGTGCGATCTCTTCTTGTTGTCGGCGAAGTGCTTCTTCACGCTGACGAGCTTCTTCTTGCTCGCGCGCAGTTCCTTCTTCTTGCTGACGACGGGCTTCTTCTTGTTGACGAGCTATCTCAGCTTGTTGTTGGCGAAGTGCTTCTTCTTGCTGTTGACGAATAACTTCCTGTCGCTCGGCTTCTTGTCGAGCAGCGTCCGCTTCTTGCTGTCGGCGATTAGCTTCTTCTTGTTCTTGTTGCTGGCGAGCAGCTTCTTCTTGCTGTCGGCGGTTAGCTTCGTCTTGCTCACGACGATTCGCTTCTTCTTGTTGTTGCTGTTGCTGACGAGCAGCCTCTTCCTGTTGGCGGCGGTTAGCTTCTTCTTGTTCACGACGACCGCTCTCTTCTTGTTGACGACGAGACTCTTCTTCTTGTTGTCGGCGATTTGCTTCTTCTTGCTCGCGACGACCACTCTCTTCTTGCTGTCGGCGATTTTCTTCATCCTGTTGACGGCGGGAATCATCCTCTTGCTGCCGTCGATTAGCCTCGTCTTGCTCGCGACGACTATTCTCTTCGTCCTGTTGTCGACGATTATCTTCGTCTTGCTGTTGCCTCCGCTGCTCTTCTTCTTGGCGCTGTTGCTCGCCCGGATCTGCTTCTTGACCGAACGCATACTGCGGCATTGCTGGCATTACCAGCGTGCTCACTAATACGCTCAATACTAATTTGCGTAATTTCATCTATTCTCCCCCGTTTAAAATTCTCGCAAGCAGGCCGGTTTAAAAGAGTCACACTGGCACCGTTTGCGTTCCGGGAGATGAATAGAGCAAGGACCGAACCATCGGTTTTGAGGACACGATGACACTAGCTTATGATTATTTTCAAAGCTTTTTATGAATAAAATTTACTGTATTCAGGCGCAGTGAACCCCATGAGGGCTACGCAAACAGCTTTTCAATCTTCTGCCGCAAAGTTTCGAGCGCAATGGGCTTTACTATAAATTCGTCCACGCCGTTGTTAATTGCCTCTTCGACGATCTTCTTCTCTGAAGAAGCAGTCATGATGATCACCTTGCAGAACTTAAGTTTCGAGTTAGAGCGAATATGTTTCAGCAACGTCAGACCGTTGTTCATCGGCATATTCCAATCAATAATCGCTAAGTCAAAACTTTTACCCATCTCCGCGGATGTAAGAAGTTTTGATTCAGCGATGCTCCCATTCTCAGCTTCAGTTATATGCTTAATCCCTAACTTCGATAACGCCGCTCGAGCTATTATTCTATCAAATTTGTGGTCGTCGACGATGAGTACTCTAAAATTCTCGTTCACTTATAACCTCGTAAAATCTTCTCTACCTGCAGAAAATCAGTCTGCAGTGCATAGAGCAAGTCCTCAAACATCTCTAATGTATCTTCTGAACCGAGTTTTTCGAGGCGGTTTGAAATCTCTGCCATTTTTATTGCCCCAACGCTCCCGCAAGATGATTTAAACGAATGTGCTTCTCGTCTAATACTTTCATAGTCTGCTTTATCGTGTGCTTTTCGAAATCCTTTAATAGTCGGCGCAACTGAACTTAAAAACATTTCGATCACCTCGTGCACCAGATTTGGATGATCTTCAGATTCCATTTCTTTGAGGTTCTTGAGCATTTGTAAATCGACTGATCCAGCGCTCGCCTTAAGCCACTTTGCCATCTTCAATTGGAGATCACTTTGCGAAATTGGTTTCGGTATGTAGTCGTTCATTCCAGCGGCGAGGCATCGCTCTGTATCACCTTTGATAGCGTTAGCAGTGACAGCAATGATTGGAATCAAGCAATTGTCTTCGCCCGCTTTACCTTCGCGAATTTGACGACTCGCCTCATAGCCATCTACAATCGGCATCTGCCCATCCATCAGAACAAGGTCAAACTTTTCTTTGGAGAGTTTATTGATCGCCTCTTGTCCGTTGCTTGCGATCACGTAAGTACAACCCATCATTTTTAACATTGCCGAGATTACTTTCTGGTTGATGAGATTGTCCTCGGCAACGAGTACGCGGGCGCCTAATTGAGGTGCTTCGTTAGAGTGTAATGCGGCAACTTGTTCGGCCGAATATTTTGCAAGCTTGAGAAGTAAATCAAAGGAGAAAGTGCTACCTACACCAGAAGAACTTGAAACTGATATTTTTCCGCTCATAAGTTCGACTAGCTGCTTTGTTATAGAAAGTCCTAATCCAGTTCCGCCGAATTTACGCGTAGTTGATTCATCTCCCTGCGAAAATGCTTGGAACAGCCGTGCTCGAGTTTGGTCGTCCATGCCCATGCCTTGATCTTGTATTTCAAATCGCAGCCGGCTTGTCGATTCACCTTCTTCTAAATGAAGGACACGAATTTTGATTGTGCCTTTAGTCGAAAACTTAATCGCATTGCTAATTAGGTTGAGCAAAATTTGCCGAATCCTTAGCGGATCACCTAAGTACAAATCCGAAACCTCTTCATCGAACTCCATCGAAAGCTGCAGACCCTTAGCTGAGGCGGCATCGTCCAGCATTGAGACTGTGCTCTCAACTAAAGATCGCAGCTCGAAGTGAATTTCTTCAAGCTGCAGCTTGCCCGATTCAATCTTTGA
The DNA here is from genome assembly GCA_043727635.1 of Bdellovibrionales bacterium. Taxonomy (GTDB): domain Bacteria; phylum Bdellovibrionota; class Bdellovibrionia; order Bdellovibrionales; family JAMPXM01; genus JAYSYM01. Next base: position 3,054 of record JAYSYM010000290.1, read on the forward strand.
TAAGTCTAAGACTTGGTTGATCAACGAAAGTAAAAAGTTCGCTGAGTCCTGAAGAGGCTTTAGCAACGAATCTTGTTCGGCTGTCAGCTTAGTCGCTGAGAGTAGTCTCGTCATTCCAATAACACCATTTAATGGTGTCCTGATCTCATGACTCATGTTCGCTAAAAACTGAGACTTCATCGCCGATGCTTCATTCGCCTTAGATTCGGCAACAACAAGTCTTTCGGCAATGCGGGTTCGTTGCCGGATCTCTCGCTGTAAAAGAATTGTAACTGCCGAAAGAACGGCGACGCTAGCAAGCATTCCAAGAAGGCTAATGACATTTGCCTGATTAAAACTGCTTTCTGAAAGATCGGTGCGCTCTATTAGAAGTTTATTCTCATCACGTTTAAATTCTGCGAACCTATCTCTAAGTTCAGTCATCAGACTCTGCCCGGTGCCCTCGCGAATCACATCAATTGCCGCTTTAGACTGATTCTTTTTCACGAGATCGATCGGCTTTTGCATGGTTTCAACTTTGTGAAGCAACAACTCATCAATGGCTTTTGCTCGAGCCTCTTGCTCAGGATTGTCAGAAACCAAAGTCACAATGTCTTTCGTCAGCGCTTGCGCACTTTGCACAGAAGAGGCGTATGGCTCGAGAAAAACATCGCTACTAGTCAGCACATATCCGCGCTGTGCAGTCTCCGCCCTTTCAATTAAACTTTGAATTTCATTAGTGAGCGAGATTACTTCTTCGCTGTGAATTCTCCATTGGCTAGATAATCGGTAGACATTGGATGAGTAGTACGAAAACGCAGAGATTAGCAGAACAAGGAAAAGTCCAAACCAAGCAAGTCTCACCACGTAACGTGCGCGCAGCCGATTTCTTTGAACTAAAACTGCATTTCCAGAAATACTCACCACATTAGTTCCCCTCAAGATTCTTTTATGTTATCTTCAGACTCTTCTTTGGACTAGCAACTTATGTGGGGGCGTACTGGCTTCGACGTGGATGTTGAAAGTTTGGGAGCATGTCGGGGCGCTCGAGGACCTCGTAAAAACGAGCAACTTGTAATTGACAACAATTACGCACTTGCTGCCTAGTTTTCTAGTGTAGCCATTGACCCTTGAGGCGACCGCGCTCTGGGATGTCAGTGTAACTTTAGCGGTCTCGGTTTCTACTTCGTCGTAACGTGGGTAGCGACCTAAATAAAGCGTCACGGGGACTGCGGCAATTTTGTCGTTGGAAGTTCAGCAGTCATCCTTAAAACAGCGACTAAACATGTAGCTTTGCCTAACACTGGATCATTTGCGGACCCGGGTTCAACTCCCGGCGCCTCCACCACTTTTTATTTCTGGATCCTGGATACAGTTAACAGTATCCCGGATCCAGGATGACTCAATCCAAAGCTAAGTGAACGAATTTTAAATAGCGAAGCTCGTGGCAAGCGTGCGGGAACGGATGATCCGAACCTTGCCCTGAAACACGAAGTATTTGTCCTCGTCGGCGCGCAACGGATAATGCTTCTTCGATGATTTGCAAAAAATCTTCAAATGAAATGTGGCTCGAGCATGAGCTTACCGACAAATCGCCGCGTGGCTTTACACGTTTTGCGGCTGCCGCGAAGACTTCAACGTACTTTGCAGCGGCCGCTTCTTTTTTGCTTTCTGACGGCCCCATCGAAGGTGGATCGACAATGATGTGGTCCCAATTCTCTTCTGCACTACTTAAGTATTCAAACACATCCACACAAAGTGGTTCGTGTTTTGATTTATCTAAGCCATTTAAGATCCAACTGCGTTCAGCAAGATCAATTGCACCTTTAGAAATATCAAGACTTGCAACTCGTGAAGCACCGCCAAGGCCGGCGTTGATCGAAAATCCGCCTGAATAGCTAAATAGATTGAGAACACTTTTGCCTGCACTCATGTCGCGCACGTATTTTCGGTTGTCGCGCTGATCGAGAAAGAACCCGG
>JAYSYM010000291.1:0-5004 GCA_043727635.1 Bdellovibrionales bacterium
ACCAGTAAGTGAGGCTTGAACCGCTAGTTCTGTAGTTTCTAAGTCACGAATCTCACCGATCATGATGATGTCTGGATCTTGTCGCAAGAAGGCTCTTAGGCCTGAAGCGAAGGTAAGACCAATTTTAGAATTTACCTGAACCTGACCGATGCCGTGAATACGTTGTTCAATCGGATCTTCGACAGTCAGAATGTTTACGCCTGGCTGGTTTAACTTTGATAGGCACGCATAAAGTGTTGTCGATTTTCCAGAACCAGTTGGACCGGTAACTAAAAGAATGCCGTACGAACGAAGTAGCAGGTCGTTGTAAATCTTGTCGAGCGACTCTTCTGAGAAACCAAGCTGCTCAAGTTGCAAAATTACGTTTGATCTATCTTGTAGACGCATGACTAGTCGTTCGCCGTACGCGACGGGGACTGAGTTCAAACGAATATCGATGTCTTTTCCCCCAACCTTTAGCGGGATGCGACCATCTTGAGGCAAACGCTTCTCAGCAATGTTCAAATTACCCATAACTTTAATCCGCGAAGTGATCGCATTTTGAAGCTTCTTAGGTGGTTTAAAGATGTCGTACAAATTTCCGTCAATACGGAAGCGAACAACCATATCTTTTTCATAAGGCTCTACGTGAATATCAGAAGCTTTCTCTTTTACCGCTCGGAACATCAAGGTGTTGACGAGCTTAATGACTGGCGCATCGTCTTCGCCGGCCTCTAAAAGATCTACGATCGGTTCATCGAGGTCGTAATCTTCGTCTTCAATTTCATCTAGACCCTGAAGTGCAGCAGTGCTCTTTTCGTAAACGCGGTTGATGCTGTCGAGCATACGATTTTTAGTCGTCATGACTGCAACAATGCGTTTTTTGAAAAGCACGCGAAGATCATCGAGGATCTTTTGATTCAAAGGATTAGTAGTAAGAACCAGAACTTGATTCGGTTCTTCGCGTAACGGAAGAACTTCATGCTTCTTAGCAAAGTTAATCGGGATGTTGCGAATCAAATCGACAGGAATATCGTTGAAAGGAATTTCTTTTAAGTAGCTAATGCCGAGCCGTGCACAGAGCTCAGAAATTAATTCGTCTGCAGTGGCGTTATCTTTTTTAGAGAGCACCTCCCGCAACGTTGTGTTGCCGGTGTGCATAGCAAGGAGACCGTTGAGTTGCTCCTCGCTTAATCCAGTGTTCTTTAATAAAAGCGTCTCTACTGCAGTTGCCAAAGCTTTTCCTTTTAGTTCTTAGCGCGGCGGTTCTTTTTGAACCCTTTTGCGTTTGCAGGGTCACGAATAACGTCACTTCCGGTTCTGCTTGGCAGTTGATCAACTACCTCAGCAAACGGATCTCTTCCGCCCTGATTTTTCTTAACCCAGTCGATTCTCTGTGCTTTTTTGCGATTCACCATTCGTTGATGGTCAGTGCCCGAGCGAATGATCTTTGGTGTAAGGAAAACGTTTAGGTTAATCTTACTCACCGAAGTGTTGCTTGATTTAAACAGCCAACCAAGAACAGGAATGTCGCCCAAGATTGGGATTTTCGCTTCAGAGTTTAATTCTTGATCCTGAATTAACCCACCAAGCACTGCCGTGTTACCACTTGCCACTACAATATTAGTTTTTATTGAACGAGTCGTCATATTAACAACGTTATTTGCCAATCCTGAAGCCGAACTCTTGCGATTTGACGGTTGTTTTACTGACTGCGTGATCTTCATTTGCACATCATCGGTGTCTGGGCTGATGAATGGAGTGATCATCAACTTAATAGTCGCATCGTCGAACGTTGTTTTAACTGCCGCAACACCTGCAGAAGTTGGAGTTGAATCTTGGCTGACTGCGATTCTTTCACCGACTTCGATTTCAGCATCTTCGTTATCGAGAGCTAAAATTTGCGGAGTTGAAAGAAGATTAGCCGCAGATTGAGTCACCAAAATGTTGATGAGTGAGAGAATCGACGGAACGCGAAGTGTTTCTGATCCAACTTTAAGATCGAGATAATCACCAAATCCGAAGCCAAGAATTGCGCCTTGTCCACCAGTAGGACTTAATAGGCCAGCTAAAGTGTCACCCGATGAGCCAACGAAACCGCTCTTTAATCCTGCTCCGCCAGAGCCGTTGTCCTCAAATCTTACGTAATTAACCTGCCAATCGCGCACTCGCGATGACTGCATTTCAACAACATAGGCTTCGACGTAAACTTGGTCGCGAGGAATATCTAATTTCGCAAGAATGCTTCGCACAACTTGGTAATCTTGGCGACTTGCAGTGATTACAAGTGAGTTGTTTTGTTTATCTGGAGTTACTTTTACGTCATTCGTAAATACTGCTCGGCTTTCAACAGGAGAAACGAATGGACGGCCAGGAGCTCCGCCGCCACCGCCCGAACCGCCCGGTGCGCCAGAGCCTGCCGCGATACCAGTGAACACTGTCGCGAGCTTTTCAGCTTCGCCGTATCTCACGTAATAAACAAACACGCCGCCGGTTTCGCTTGGATCAAGTTTGTAATCGAGCTTCTTGATTAGGTCGCGAACTTTTTGAATACCAGTTTTGTTACCCAAAACGATAATTGCGTTCGTGCGCTCATCAGGCGCCACCATTGAATACTCTTCTGGAGTACCTGAACGCGCAGAAGGTGGTCTGAAGCGGGGAACACCAGCGTTGAATCCGCCTTGTGCGCCACCAGATCCTTTAGATTCTTTATTGATGATCTGCATGATCAGATCAGCAATTTCTTTTGCTTTTGCGTATCTCACCGGAATTACTGCAAGCTGTTCTTCGAAGCCTGGTTGATCAAGCTCACGCAAGATCTTCATGATGCGATCAATGTTTGAACCGTAATCAGTAATGATAAGAGAGTTCGTAGGTGCATAAGCGTTCATCTCGCCATCTTTAGTAGGCAAGAAGCGAAGGTTCTTATTCACTTCTTCAGCTGAAATATGCTTAAGCTTCGCGATACGAGTGATCATCACGTCTGCATCTGGATAATAAGCGCCAGAATAAGTTTCGATATTGCTTCGTGCTGCTGTTCTAACCGGGACGATTTTGAGGAATTTTCCAGAAGGAACGATCGTGAAATTGTTCATCGCTAGCGCTGACAAGAAAGCCTTATAAGCTTCAGCGACTGTAATTTGCGTTGGAGCAACGATCGTGATTTTGCCGCGCACACCTGGGTCGATGATGAAGTTCTTCCCAGTTAATTCTGAAATCGCTTTCACGATGTCAGCAATGTCTGCGTTTGGATAATCGAATGAATCAATTAGATCTGGAAAATTCTCGTTAGTGATGTCTTCGATGCCAGCGTGAGCAATGCTTGTTTTTCCTTTGCCCGGAGCTGGAGCTTTTGTCGTGCCAGTCACCTTTGGCGCTGGACGATTGCTCGGAGCAAATCCTCCGCCGCCAGCTGGTGGTGGAGTGTAATTCTCAGGAGGAGGTGGAGGTGGTGGAGTATCGAAGTTCGATTGATCGCCTGGTGGTGGTGGAGGAGGCGGAATTGGCGCTCCCATATCGCTCTCGAATTCGTCGTCGAACAAGCTATCAAGCTCGTTTTCTTGCGCTCGAGAAACGGAAACTGGTGTGATTAATGTTGCTTGAATCTTCAGTCCAAGCATCAAGTAATAACTTATGCGTTTCATCCGGTGTTGCCCTTCCATGGTGCTAAACTAAATTACTTAATTGTGTACGTCATGTTCTCTACTCGGCCATCACGCTCTAGCTGCAAGTTCACCTGCGCAGCGTTGCTTCGTAATGCCTGATAGAGCTCCATAGCCTTTGCGGGGCTATCGATCGTCTCGCCGTTAACTGCTTTAATTACATCGTTTTGTCTAATTCCGAGCTTCTCAAAGATCGATCCCTTTTGGATATCTGCGATGATGAAGCCATCTAAGCGACCATTTTTCATGTTCGGAATCGCGCGCGCTTGCTGAAGCAAATCGCCAAGATTCGAAGTCAAACGATCGATCTCAGATTTTTTAATTTCAAATTCTGTATCACTTGCTTGAGTGACTTCGCCAACTGTCTTCGGTCCGGTAACTCCAAACGACAAGCGAGATTCAGATTTAATTTCGATGTATTCGAGTCTTTGATTTTGAAGATTGCGGAACACAACTTTGTTGCGCTCAATGCGAGTGACTTTCGCCATGTTCGGAACTTCTTCGTCGGCGCTAAAAGCTCCAACTTCGTTGTTAACCTTTACAGAAGCCACTGAGCGAGCAGGGTTTGCGTGTACGAGTGTACCGATGAGAGTCAGTGGCAAGCTTGAAGGAACGGGATCAGCATCTTGCTGAGTTCCACCCGCTGAACCGATTGGATCGGGAATCACACCATCGGCGTTGAAGATATTTCGATTCGCAATAACGCCGTAGTAATTACGATCAGGCGGAGCTGACGCAATCATCATGCGACGTTGTTTAGCTGGTGGCGCGCTGGTAGGGATCATCTGATCGCGAAACGAAAGAATCGCAAGGTCAGCAATCATGAATCCGATCAATGCACAAAGCAGATAGATGTAAACGGATTCAAATGGTGCGCGTTTCTTCGATGATGCCATGAACCTCTTCCGTGATGTTTCAAAAGCGCAGAACTATTAATGTTTCTTAACAAAATGATCCTACCAGACGGGCCGAAGTCGTGGCGAGTCGATTTTTGGCTGGTCTAGTCGGGCAGTGCCAGAGTTTTTTGCAGCAGGGCTTTGGTCTGGCATTTATGTTTGATAGTGTTTTTGTCAGTTTGAGATTGCTCGTGTTCATAGCGTCAACTTCAAGCTAGAGCACTTCAGCGTAATTTTCTGTATGTTTTTGTTTTCCGAGGTGAATCTTCGCATCAGCCGTTACAACGCTGATCTTCTTTCTCGAAGTGCATCCATCCATGGGACGGCTATCTTGGTGCCCTCCGCGGCATCAAGAACTGTAAATCGCGGAGCAGTTTTTCTCCGAAAGAATTTTCGGATTTCGATTTTAGAACTGAAAAGCTCGGAGGCTTTCCAGTAAGGCTCTCGCACGGATGGATGAATTGCGC
>JAYSYM010000292.1:0-4999 GCA_043727635.1 Bdellovibrionales bacterium
AGCAGCGACGATGTCGTACTTTACTGGCGCACGCTTTCGCATCTCATTAAGAACATGCAAGAGGGCCCAAGAATCTTTGCCGCCAGAGATCGCAACAAGAATCCTGTCGCCTTCTTCAATCAAATTAAAATCAGCAATGGCCTTGCCAACAGCTTTATTCAGACGTTGTTCGAGCTTATGCAAAGACATCGAATTCCAGTCATGCTTACCGAGCGCTACCTTCGGTTCAATCCCGGCTGCATGTTGAATCGTCTTCTTGTTGTCTTTTCTTTGCATTGAATCAGAAATCAAACCAGCCAATGACTGGAGAAACGGCTCAAGCTGTCTGTCTTCTGAGGTATTGAATGGATTAAGCATCAGGGGCAAAGAGTTATCGCAGGATGTCGAGCTTGTAAAGCTGATCTGCCCTTATTAACCTCTATACAGGTCCTAGGAGGAAGCTATGAGCGGTAAATGGGAAGTCCTTTCAAGTCAGGAGCTTTTGCGGGCAGGATTTTTTCGGCTACGCACCGATCGGTGCAAGCTTCCTGACGAGCGAATCATGCCTCACTACTACGTCATGGAATTCTCAGATTGGGCGAACATCGTAGCTCTCACTGACGACAATCAGATGATCTTAGTTCGTCAGTACCGTCATGCGACCGAAGAAGTACATCTTGAAATTCCGGGTGGAGGAGTAGATCCAAGACTCAATGAGACCCCACAGCAAGCCGCTGCACGCGAACTTCTCGAAGAAACTGGCTACACATCAGAGAACGTTCGGCTCGTTGCAAAACATCGCCCGAATCCCGCAATACAGAACAATTTCATGCACACTTTTATTGCGACGGGTTGTCGCAAAACTCATGATCCAAAACCAGACGCTTTCGAAGATATCGAAGTGATTACGATGCCGATTCCAGAGGTGATGGACCGAGTGATGGCGGGAGAAATCAATCACTCAATAGTGGTCGCATCACTTTTGTATGCTCTGCCAGTCCTGGGATTCTCTGTTCCTCGCTGATCGGCGCGCTTAGCGCTCTATAAAGAACTCGCGGAAGTCTTCGAGATCAACTTCAAAATGTGGAATGGTGTCGAGCTTTTCGCGTAAGGCTTCGCGACCAGAGTGACAGGTATCTAAGAAAACCATCTTTACATCGGGAGAAGTTTTCGAAACAGCATTCAGAATGACCGGCTCATTCTCAAAGAGCCAAACCTTGTGATAACCACGAGCGATTTTTTTGATAACAGAACTTTTGAACTCTGCATCCTCTAAACTTTTCTCAGGTTTTAAGTAGATCTGAATGTGATCGCCTTCGATCGGGAAACCTATTGCTGCCAAGCTTTTGCGGGTACCATCGAGCATCCGAGGAACATCGCGACCAGTGAGATACATAATATCTGCGTCGAGGGCTTCGATCGCACGAACAAACTCAACTGCGCCGGGCATCGGCTCGTCGTGTTTTAAGAAATCATTGTGGAAAAACCAAAGTTCCCAGTACTTCATAACATCGGTGAGAAAATCATTATCGGTGTCGAGCGAAAATCCAACACGCTTAAGCGCTTCGCGAATTCCAAAATCTTTTGAATGAAGATCAACCGTGCGAAGGCGGGCACTTTGTTCAGGCCACTTCGCAACAAACTCAGAATTATCAGCAAACTGCTGAAGAATTTTTCGTTGGCGCTCTTTAACATCGTAGAGGGTAGAGTCGAGATCGAAAATCGCTAAGAAGCGCTCATCTGAATCGAGCGCCTCTTTAGCATCTAAAAGAATCTTCTTAAGAACATCGCTCATCGTTACTTGAGGCGATCAGTTACTCCGCCCAAGTCGACTTTTTCAACTCGTGCTAAGTAATCTTTTGTAGCGTCAGGTAGTGATTTCCACATGCGCATTGCGATCACAACTCCCAGGAGTGCAAACGGAACTAAGAATATAGGCCAGTAAGCCCAATCCTTTGTCGTTAAGTACCCAAGAGACACAGACTGAATTGCTGTCCCAAAGTAAACGAATGCATCAGTCACTCCCGCAGCGGTGCCAGTTGCTTTGCGACCACCGAAGTCGGCTGCTGCAGTACCTGACATGAGCGAGTGAACAGAAATAGAAAGTGTTGCGATCAAGAGAGCGCAAAGTGCAACGGTCACTGGCGAGTTGCCAAGAGCGTAGGCCATCGTAGCTCCCGCGAAAGCCATGATTGCTGCGAACAGGACTACTGGAGGTCCGCGACGAGATTGAAAGTGCGAATCAGAAATGTAACCTGCAGCGAAGCCGCCAAAACAGCCAGTCATTGCAAGTAGCAATCCCCAGTTATCGCCAATCCATTCAGCTCCCAGTTGTGGAACCTGCACCTTATAAACCGAGTACCACTGAAGAATACCGTTACGAAGAACGCCGGTCGTAAATTCAACCGCCATCACCATAAGAAGAACTGGGTGAGTAAACACCTTGTGGAGAAGTTGCATCGCTGTGTATTCGCGATCATCACCTGAAGAACCGTCGTGGGTGTCGAAGTCTTCATAATTTGCTTGCGCCGGTGTGTCTTTAATTACCATGTAATCAATTACGAACCAGAATGCGAGGAACGCAGCAGGGATAAAGAAAATCCACCAAACTGCATCGATGCCATTTGCTCCACCGCCAAAGGTGCTGATGAAGAAGCGTTGGAACATCGTCGGATCTTGAATATCTGACTTTACTGCTTTTGAAATCGCAGCGTTCCAATCAAACGCGAAGTAAATCCCGAATGAGAGGAGTGTTCCGAAGATAGCGCCGAAGAGGCCGCGCTCACGAACGTGGAACCAATAGGCTTTAACTTTAATGATCGAAACTGCGCCGTAACTCTGGAAGTACATGTTCAGCGAGTAGGTCGCCGCGAGCCAAAGAATGAGGTTACCTTTGAGCGTACCGTTCAAGAACATGTAAGTGATCACACCCATTGCAACGTTCATCACACAAGCACCAGCAGTCGAAATCAAAATCCCTGCTCTTCCGCCGATGCGGTCAACGAGTGGGCCGTTAATGAAGAACGACAATGCATAAGTGGTTGTACCAGCTGCAAAGATCAACCCGAACTGCGAGTTGTTCATGTCTGCGCCGAGAGCGTTTTTCACAATGTTTAAGTTGTATCGAGCCATGTACAAGAATGCGTAGCTCAGACCAAGAGGAAACCAATTCACAAATCTTCGCATCAAGAAGGCTTTAGAGTGATTCATCGGATTGTGTGAGAAGTACACCCAGACAACGATCAACATCACGATCGCCATTATTAGAACGCCCATTAAATTTCCCCCTGTTTAATTGCAGAGGATGAATAGCCCAAAGCTATTTGCTTAGCAACAATCCCCAGAGAAAATTTGATAACTAATTTCGGTGTCAGAACGACTATTTAAATCCGGTCCCGATCTGGCTTTGGCCTTGCAGAAAGCTAACTTCCCACCGTAATCGGAGCCGGAATGATCCCGCCTAATTAATTGGCGTTTGAAGGTATTGCACCCTTGAAGAGCGATCCATTGCCCATGGCAACCATCGACTTCATGCTTCGCTCCATGTTGTCGATCGAGCCATCAAGGAAGATCATGTTTCCCTTACCGTTCTCGGCAAAGTGCTTGATCGAATCAGTCCACATCGTGAAGAGGATCATCGACGTGTCGAGGCCAGCTTCCCGCATCTCTTCAGCGGCGCGAGACATACCTTTAGCAACTTCTTCTCGGAAAAGGGCAATACCTTGACCGCGGAGTTGGGCAGCTTGGCGCTCGGCATCCGCTGCAATCTTGATTGCATTACCTTCGGCTTCTGCCTCTTTAGTTTTTGTGATCAATAACGCCTGACCTTGATTTTCGGCAGCAGCCTTCAAGTTGCTTGATGCAACGACAGTTGCCATCGACCGCATGATCTCTTCATCGAATGTAATGTCGTTCATTTGAAGATCGATGAGGTGATAACCCCAAGCATCTAAGTTGGCGTCGAGATGCTCTTTAATATTCTCAACGATTTCACGGCGAAGCAAAAGAATGTCCGCCTGCTTTTTCGTTGCTACATAGCTTCTCACGGAACCTTCAACGGTTCTGATCAATGCCTGCATCAAGTTGTTGTGATCAATAAACTTGAACGCAACTTTTAAAATTGTTTGTTCATCTTGGCCCATCACAGAGAAAAGAAGCATCGCTTTGAAGTACACGTTCGCTTGGTCAGCAGTGATGGCTTGAAACTGCAATTCACTTGCTTGGTTCTGAATCGAAATTCTTCTGAACACTACTTCAAGAAATGGGATTTTGAAATTCAAACCTGGGTAGACATTTCGTCGATACTTACCAAACATCGTGATGACACCGACGTGTCCTTGATCGATGGTAACAATGCTGTTTGCAATTAAGACGATTGCGATAAACGCTCCAATTACATACGTAACAATTGTTGGATCCATAAAATATTCTCCGTCGAAATTCGAGTTTGTGACCTGACTTTGTCTGTGGCCAAAGTCTAGGAGTTGGGCTGATTTAGACAAGCAAAATGCGACAAGACTAAGACTAACGCTGTCTGGCTATTCGACAAAAACCCGAACTCTCTTTTATTAGCTTGGCCGCTTAGGTCCAAAGTCGAGACAAAACACCTACCAATGTCGTGAAATTGGTCAAATCTTTGGTCAGATTGTTTCTGTTTTCTCTCAGTTGTTTCAAGACCTTAAGCGCAAGGTGCCAAAAACCGAAACAGCTCTCATGAAACACATAGTATCAAAACTTATGACAGCGATAGCACTTCTTGCAGCAGCGGGTTGCAGCCAACAACAGTTCGCAGTTGTTGCGCAAAACAATAAATTCGCGCAGCAAGCACACTACAACAACAAGGTCGATATCCTCTGGGTGATCGATAGTTCGAACTCGATGTTGCAGCATCAACAAAAAATTGCGCAGCAAGTGTCAGGGATCATCAATGCTCTTAAGAGCACTGGAATGGATTTCCACATGGGCGTAACAACGATGGATGTAAGTTCAACAGGTGAGAAGGGTCGCCTACTTGCTACTC
>JAYSYM010000293.1:0-1549 GCA_043727635.1 Bdellovibrionales bacterium
CGTACTTGCACATCGCCAGCAATCGTTCGAAATTTAAAATCAGTTTTGTCGGCAAACAATTGGCCCCAACGACCCATGCAGCGAGCGGCGTTCCCGCACATCTCAGCGGTTGAACCATCCTTATTGTAAAAGTCCCAGCTAAAGGTAACTTCAGAGCCGCCGTTTTCAACGAAGACAACTCCATCAGCGCCGATACCAAACTCGCGGTCTGCAATTCTGCGAACTAATTCAGTACGATTAAGTGTTGTGAAGTTTTGGAGGCTGGTGGTGCGAAGATCAATGAAGAGGAAGTCGTTGCCAGCTCCTTGGATTTTCACCAAGTGTAGTGGAGCCATTTAAAGTTCTTCCTCGTCGTCGGTTGTCTGAGTGTCGGCTTCTGTTTCAACAGGCGGAATATTTCGGAATCTAAAGTCTTCAGTGGTGCGCGTGAAAGTTGGTTTACCGCGGCCAAGCTCGGCTGGTTTTTCTGGTGGTAGCGGACGGCCCTTTACTCCACAGCCTTGCATTGCTGCGAAAAGCAGTAAACCGGCTAGAATTTTATGGAGAGTCGTCATCTGATTCGCCTTCGGTAGAGGCGGATTTTAGCGCCTCGTCTACCCTCTCCACTGACTTACACAACTCAAGATCAAGATTGTAGCTTTTCTTTTTCCGAGGAGTCAGATTTTGGCAGAGATTCATATATTTCCGAGCTGCCGCTCTGTCTGATGGCTCAGCTGTAGGCGAATTGCCACTTAGGGTCCACTTCCAGTAGTAAATCTCGGGGTATTCGGGATGAGCGGACTCCCACGCTGCATGAAGGGCTTTTGCTCCTTTGAGATCACCTTTTCGCTGCATTTCTCGCAATCGAATCCCTTTGGTAAATCTCTCCATCGGATCGCCTTCGTCTGGCTTACCAGCAAGGAGTGGCGCGAGTTGTTCGTGATTCTTTTCGCAATCAGCAAGTTGCAAACTTAGAAGTCGAAGCTCTGAGGAGTGAGGATTTAGATCTTTCGCTGCAGAAATCTGTTTGCTCGCAGCACTACACTCACCAAGTCGCAAGTGCGAGCGACTAAGTGCTTTCAGGATGGAGAGGTTGCCCTCTTCGAGTCGCAAGGATTCGTTAAGTTTATCGATCGACTCTTTTGGCTTCTCAAACTCAAGCCCATCTGCAGCCAAAAATAAACTTTGCGCTTTCTCGGTGTAGAAAGCTCCCGATAGTTCATCGAGTGCTGCAACCAACTCTTTCTGTGGTGTCGTATTTTTTGCTTCGCGCTGAATTCCACGAATTAAAACTTGAGTCGCCTGAAGTCGATCGCGCTGAAGAGTAAGGTGGCGTGCCTTCGAAATTAAATCTTTATAACCTTCAACCTTTTTCGTTGGGGTCGGAGTCGCAGCTAAAACTGTAAGGGAGAAAACTATTAGGTGAAACATGGTGCGCCCATCATAAGGTAGGCCGTAGCTTTCCTCAACGTAATGTGTTGAGAAAAGCTACGGCCTACCTAGCGTTTAGGCTTCTTTGGTGTAGGAGCTGACTAAGACTTGGCGGGGCTTACTGCCGTTGGCAGGGCCA
>JAYSYM010000294.1:0-1545 GCA_043727635.1 Bdellovibrionales bacterium
CCTCCCAACAGGGAGGCGCCAGCCTGCTCGATAAGACTATCGACGTGAGTGTCAAACACTTGCGGCACTTCAATGACTTTAGTTTTTTCGAATCGCTGAAGTAGCTCACGTTGACGGCTTTGAGTTCCGATAACAAATTTCGCAAATTCTTTCAGGCTTGAATCAGATTTCCCGGCTTCCGCTTTTACCTCTTCGTCCCTAACCGGCGATTTCAACACGCGATTCGCAACTATCGTGGCCTCTAGTCCAAACTCCTTATGCAGATCTCTGACAAGTTCGAGCGACTCGACGACCGGAAGTTCTTCGAGCAAGGTGACCACGACAACCGAAGTAAAGTTCTTGTCGCGCAAAACTAGATCGATCTCGGCGCTATGGTGTCCCATCGGACCGAGCGGAATCGCTTCTTTCATTCCACGAGCTGTTTTCAGAAGTGCTAAAGCATGGCCTGAGGCGAAACAGTCGACGATGATGTCATCGTAATTAAGCGGTGGACCAACTTTTCGAATGCCGCTCGTGATCTTACCGAGCATTGCGATTTCGGGAAGGCCGGGCGCAACGTTTACGAGGGCGCGCATCACGCGGTTATCGAAGAAGAGGTTGTAAAGTTTTTCCATGCGCAAGTAGTGTAGAACGTACTCGCGAAGGCTACTCTCCCCACCCCATAACGCTAGATCAAAACCGTACTTCGTGGTCGAGGGATGGTGAGTCACTTCGGGCAGGCTAAACAGATCTTGATAATAGCTGGTGTCGCCAAGCTCCACTAAAAGCGTTCTTCGGCCCGACTTTGCTCGCTCTGAGGCAATAGCAGCCGCGATGAGCGACTTGCCCACGCCGCCTTTGCCCGTTACGAAGACTATTTTCTGCTGTGAGCCTTTGACCGTCATTACTTTAAGCCCTATATTCGTTGAACTTTTTCAGTCCAAGGAGAATCCATGAAATCTAGCGTCGTGAACGTGTCGTCACTCGAACGCAAACTCAATATTCAGGTGCCGGCAAAAGAAGTACAAGAAGCTTTTGAACGCGCTTTTAAAGGAATTCAACAACACGTTGAAGTTAAGGGATTCCGTAAAGGCAAAGCACCAATTACGACGATTCGCTCAATGTATGGCGACCGCGTGAAACAAGACGTCATTAACGATCTAGTTCAAAAGAGCTACGCTTCAGCAGTTACTGAACACTCACTTGAGCCGATCAGCTATCCAGCGATTGAGTTTGACGAGATCGACTCTGCAAAAGATTTTAGCTTCACTGCAGAATTCGAAGTACGCCCTGAGATCAAAGATCCCAAAATTGATGGTCTCACTGTGAAAAAAGAAAAGTACGCAATCAGTGACGAGTTGGTAAGCAAAACTCTCGACGACATTCGTGCAAGCCGATCTGAAACGACTCCGGTTCTCGAAGATCGCGCAGCTCAGCAAGGCGACATCGCGACGATCGATTTCGAAGGAATGCTTTTAAGTGGCCCACTTGAAAATGGTTCAGGTAAAGATTTCGATCTTGAACTTGGTGGCAACCAGTTCATTCCTGGTTTCGAGGAGAACGTAG
>JAYSYM010000295.1:0-1537 GCA_043727635.1 Bdellovibrionales bacterium
CTTTCTGGTGGTAGAGATTCTGTCGTGTTACTTAATGTTCTTTGTGCACTCAAGAGCCGATTGAATTTTGAAATTCACGTGGCACATGTTGATCATGGAAAATCTGCAGATCCTGTGGTTGCTGGTTATCGGAAACATGCGGCTGCATTTTGCAAAAAGTTAGCTTCTTCATACGACTTAGATTTTCATTCGCTGAAGCATATTGGGGCCGAGCTAAAAAGCGAGGCTGAATTCAGAAAAGCACGCGAAGCGCTGCTGGAAGGTTGTCGGAGAGAGTTGGGCTGTGATTTCATAGCCTATGCCCATCATTCAGAAGATTTGCTCGAGACACGGTTAATTCGTTTAATCCGCGGTACTGGTGCTCAAGGGCTTCAGTCAATGAACGTAGCTCACGGCCGCAAAATTCGGCCCTTACTTTTAACTTCAGTATCCGAACTCGATGGGTACGCTCATCACGAAAAATTAAAATGGGTCACCGACCCGACAAATCAAGATGATCAGTATTTTCGGAATTGGATCCGTAACACTTGGCTCCCGATGCTTGAAACAAAGCGTTCGGGATCGAAACAAGCAATGAGTCGATCACTTGAGCAGATCAGTGAATCGCTGTCGCAGCTTAAGGCAACTTCGGCGCAAACGAGACTTGAAGTCATCAAACGAAATGAGTTTGCTGACCTAACTGTCGTTGAAAAACGAGAAGTTGTGGCTCGTCTGATGCTGGAGCGAGGCGCTCGGGACTTTAGTCGTAGACAAATTGACGAAATTTTAAAGCGGCTCAGCAGCCTTCAAGTTACCAATCGTCGCAAAATGACTTTTGAGGTTGGCGGTTTAGAGTGGCGGGTTAACGCAGAGCAAATCGAGGCCGTCCGTTTGTGACAGCCCTCTGCGCATGTTAGCCTGGTTAAAGTTTTTCGACAGTCGATATCAGGGGGAGTGACATGAGATCAACGCACAAGACGTTCGCACTTTGGGCAGTACTAATAGTTGTCGGGATAATCGTTTTCCAAATGTACGAACAGCGCCGTCAGCGCGTAATCAGTAATCTTGATTTCGATGGTGTCATCGCGGCAGTAAAAGCTAACAAAGTTAAAAACGTAGTTGTGAACTTAGATACTCGCGAAGTTAAAGGTGAGATCGCTCCAGAATTCAAAGAGCAGTTTAACGGCGCTTCAAATTTCGTCGTCAAAGGCCCGAGCGGCGATCGAATTGATCAACGAATCGTTGAAGCAAAAGAAGCCGGTGGAGCACAAACTAAAGTTACCTACGAAGACAGCGAGAATGGCGGTCTCTTACAAACCCTTGTTCTTCAGTGGTTGCCTCTCATCCTCATTGTTCTGATGTTCATGTTCATCATGCGCCAAATTCAAGCCGGTGGTGGTAAAGCGATGAGCTTCGGAAAGAGCAAAGCAAAACTTCTCACCGAAAATAAAAATAAAGTAACGTTTCAAGATGTTGCAGGTATCGAAGAAGCAAAAGAAGAATTGAACGAGATCGTTCAGTTCTTAAAAGATCCAAAAAAGTTTACTCGCCTTGGTGG
>JAYSYM010000296.1:0-4956 GCA_043727635.1 Bdellovibrionales bacterium
TTTACAACTGGCTGAACTGTCGCTTCTTGGCTGATGCCATAATCAGTTTTCTTAACTGCAGTGATTCTACCAATCGGAAAGCCTTTCGGAAAATACCCTTGAAGCCCAGAGGTCACGATCATATCGCCAACACTTACGTCATCAGCTCGTTCTAAATATTTTAAGCGGCAGGTCGAGCGAGTTTTGCCCGAAACGATTCCCCATGCGCGAGTTCGTTGAACAATGGCGTCGATGCTTGATGATCGGTGAGTGAGGAGAAGAATCTGCGAAGTAGTGGACTCCAATTCTTCAACGTACCCAACAACTCCCTCAACAGTGATCACAGCCTGAAGTTTTTTAAGACCGTGTTGAGTGCCACGATTGATTCGAATCGAATAGTCATCCGCACTTAAATCACGCGCGATTACTTTTGCAGTTAACAGTTGCATCTTAGTGCTTTGTTTGAAGTCGAGAAGTTTGTTGAGTCGCTCGTTTTCGAGTTTCAGTTCAGACATCCCGCCGAGCTGGGCTCTTAGCTCTTCATTTTCGCGATTCAACACTTGGTTTTGTTTTTTGATCCCAACGAGCTTGAGGTACATAGAAGTCGTGCCGCGAACGCCACTTGTGAAGCTGCCATACGAGTTTTGTACTGACGTCACCATCCAGTTAAAGGGCGTTTGGTACCATGGCGCCTCTCCGGGATTGCGCTTCATGTTGATAGACAAAATCGGGAGTGCTGCGATGAAAAGCACTATAAGGGCCTTGCGAATGTCGAACGCGAAGAAGTTCAAAGCTGACCTCGGAAATTAGGAGATACGAAAAGGCTAACAAAGGGGCCACGCATTTCCAAGAAAACTCCTTGAAAAATCATATAAATATCGCTCAAATAGCGACTTCGCCTAAGTCAGAAAAACCAGTGGGGGCTCCCGTGTTAGAAGATCTTCGCCGTCGTCGCAAAAATGTAATGAGAAACATCGTAGCTTGGACTTTGTTCGGTGCAATCATCGTCGTTTTCGTATTTTGGGGAGCACAATCGAAGATGGATAGCGGGATGGCCGGTGCAGGTTCGGCCGCCTACGTAAATTCGAAGGTCATTTCGATCGCTGATTTCCAGGAGCAAATGGATAATCTCGAGAAAAACCCTTACCTCTCGCAACTACTCCAGGGCGAAGGCGGTCGTCGTCAGCTTCAGATGATGGCGGTGAATCAGCTGGTAAACTCTGAGCTTGCGGTTCAGGCGGCTGAAAAAGAAGGCGTTAGAGTTGCTGATGCGCAAGTGCGAGAAGTGATCAAAAGTGTTCCGGCTTTCCAAGAAGACGGTAAATTTAGACGTGAACGGTACATGGCATTCCTAGACGGCACGCGCCGCAAATCTGCTGATTTTGAAGACAAACTTCGCAAAGACGAGATGATTCGAGAAACTGAGCGATTGTTGAGCTTAGCACTTCAGCCGTCAGCACTTGAAATTGAAAAACAAAAGGAAATCGAGCAGTTTAAAGCGAATGCTGAATTCGTTACTTTCACTCCTGCTCAGCTTGCAACGAAGATCCAAGTGAGCGACGCAGAAGTGAATGAGTATCTTGCGCAGCCTGATAGCAAGGCAAAGGTCGAGGAGTTCTACAAAGCAAATCAGTCGCGTTTTTCGACAGAAGAACAAGTTCGTGCTCGTCACATTTTAATTAAAGCTGAGAAAGGTGACTCGAAATCAGTTGAAGCGGCTCGCACCAAAATTTCTGCGATCCAAAAGCGCTTAGATGCTAAAGAGGATTTCTCAAAAGTTGCTAAGGAAGTCAGTGATGATCCGGGCTCGAAGGCAGCTGGCGGAGATCTCGGATTCTTTAATCGCGGCAGAATGGTTTCGGAATTTGAAAAAGCTGCGTTTGAGCTTCAGCCGAACACGATTAGCCAACCAATTCAGACAGACTATGGATTTCATATTATCCAAGTCCTTGAAAAGAAAGCTGCACAAGCTGGGAACGTAGATGCCGTTCGTCCTCAAATTGCTCGACAGATTGTTGCCGACAAAAAAGTGATCGATCGCATTGAACAACTAAAGACATTACTGAAAGCTGATGACGTCGCTGGAATTCAAAAGTGGGCGGCAGAACTCGGTTTGAAGTGGGATGAAACCGGTGCATTCTCAATCACTGCTCAGCAGATCCCTAAAGTTGGTGCAAACGATGAATTCGCAACTGCAGCATTCACTTTGAGTGAGAAAAATCCTCTAGCGAACGAAGTTATACGCGCCGGAGAAAATCAATATATCGTTAAGTACAAAGCTGTTCCCGCAAGTGAAAAAGGGAAATCGTCTCAAGGTGAGAATGGCGATCTCATGAAAGAACAGCTCGCAACGAACCGCGCACAAGATGCGTTTCAACGTTGGTTAACTGAAGTGAGAAAAACTTCGACAATTTCTATCAACCCAGAGTTGGGAGCGAATGCACAAGGCATTCAGGATGCTCCATTCTGAGAATGATTGTTTTCACTATA
Organism: Bdellovibrionales bacterium; assembly: GCA_043727635.1. Taxonomy (GTDB): domain Bacteria; phylum Bdellovibrionota; class Bdellovibrionia; order Bdellovibrionales; family JAMPXM01; genus JAYSYM01. The sequence goes on from JAYSYM010000296.1 coordinate 2,470, forward strand.
TAACAATTTAATCCTCCGGAACTCCTCACGTTTCGCGACCTTCAGCCGAAAAGTATAGGGTGCGGAGGTCCGTTTGCTGACGTTTATAAAATCGCTCATAGCAGCCTTCGTTTTCCTTACTTCATCTTTTAGTTTTGCAGCTGAATATGTACCAGGCGAAGTGATCATTAAACTTCGCGGGAAAATGAATTCATTCCAGTCGACTGCGTTTATGGGTAAAGCTAGCGCGGAAGGTAAGATGAAGTTGAAAGCCTCTTATAAAGGGCTCAACCTTCATCATTTCGCACTCAAAAAAGGCGAGAGCGTTGAAAGCGCGATTGCTGAAGCTCAAAAAGATCCTTCAGTTCAGTTCGCAGAGCCAAACTTCGTTATTCGTTTAAGTCAGCCTGCAGAAGAGAATAAAGAGATGCCGATGTCGCTTGAGCAGATTCAAGCAGCTACAGGCTCTCTGGCAATTTCGCAAACTCTTGCGCCGATTGATTTGAGTCAGGCGTGGGCCGCAGAAACTGCAGGCCTTGCTTCTCCAGTAGTTGCCGTTCTTGATACCGGAATCGACTATAATCACTCTGTATTTACTGGCTCGAATGCAATCTGGCAGAATCCTGGCGAAACCGCTGGGAACGGCATCGATGATGATGGCAACGGTTATGTTGATGACGTGCGCGGGTGGAACTTCTCAAACGGCACTAACAATCCATACGACGACGATTCTCACGGTCACGGCACTCACGTTGCCGGCATTATCTTAGGTACAACTCAAAATATTTTGGCCTCACCTATAGCTGCTGCTCGGATCAAAATCATGCCTCTTAAGTTTTTGGATTCTAACGGATCAGGAACTACTTCGAGTGCAGTTCAGGCGATCTACTACGCTGTTAATAACGGAGCGAAGGTACTTAATAACTCTTGGGGCGGTGGCTCTTATAGTAACTCGCTTGTTTCAGCACTCGGCTATGCATATGTACGTGGCGTGGCAGTTGTTGCAGCCGCTGGTAATAATGGTTCGAACAACGATTCGACTCCACTATATCCAGCAAGCTACCCAATTCCAAATATCATCTCTGTAGCTGCCACATCTGATTGGGATACTCTTGCAGGCTTTTCAAATTACGGAGCAGGCTCTGTGCACGTTGCGAGCCCAGGCTTATCAATTAGAAGTACAGTCCCGGGCAATGTCTTCGGATATCTTTCAGGTACAAGTATGGCCACTCCGTTCGTTGCAGGGATCGCGGCCCTAATGGTGCGTGAGTCTCCGTCAATGAATGGCTACCAAGTAAAACAATTGATTATGGACTCATCTGAGTCAGTAGCTTCACTTAGCGGTAAGGTCTCTACTGGCTCGCGAATTAACGTCTACAACTCGATTCTTTCGGCGATGAGCTCTCCAGTGAGTGCTTCACAGCCAAGCTTCGATGAAACTTCAGCAATGCGTGCTCCGGCTGGTCGAGGAGAATCGGGTGCAGCGGGTTGCGGTCGTGTGGGTAGCGTTGGTGAAAACGTTGCACCTGAGATGAAGAACTTAGGATTCTTCTTAGTCTTGCTTGTGATGTTCTTGCCTGTGTTCTTAAACGTTTACCTACGTTCAAGAAAGACAGATCCGAGACGTCGACATACTCGCTATCAGATTTCATCTTCTGTGACTCTAAAAGTTGGCGACCGCGAATTAGTTGCCGATGTGAGCACAATTTCTCTCGGTGGAGCGCAAGTCAATACGCAAGCATTGCTCGATCAAGGTGGAATTATCACGATGACGATCGCGAGCCCTGATGGAAAAGATCAGATTCAGGTTCAAGGTAAAGTCGTGTGGCGCGAAGAATGTAAGAGCTACGGAGTACAATTTGCTAACGCTGAGGAGACAGCTCTCGCTGCAATTTCACGATGGACACAAAGCCTAGTAAAAGCTTAAGTAACAACTTAAGTAACAACTTAAGTAACAACATAAGACCAGTTCAGTATCGAAAGCCGACTCTCAAGGGTCGGCTCTATTTTATTGTCAGTATGCTCACGTGCCTATTTCTCTTCGAGAACTGTACAATGGGTTCAGCCGGCTCTCCGCTTCTGTATGCCCAAAGCAGCCCTACGAACTATTTCAGCGCGACCACTCAGGCAACCGTCGAAGTGTACTACGAGGCGGGCGCAGAACCCTATACGGGTAATGCTCCACAAGGTATGCCGTACTGGGATATTCTTGCTGAGAATATCGAAGCTATCTTTCAGTATCGCTCAAGTGCGGTAGCTGTGACCGTACCGACGACACTCGCTCAAATGACAAATATTCCAGCGCAATTAAAAACATCTTGGACAGGTCAGGATTTGATCGCTCTTCACCAGCGGCACCACCAACAACAGCCGACTGCAGTACATGCTCGCTTTTATATTTACTTCGTCAAAGGTTACTACTCGAGCGGTGGTGCGAACCAAACTAATGTACTCGGCGTAAGCCTTGGTGGCACTCCGGTAATTGCGATATTCAAAGACGTGATTCAA
>JAYSYM010000297.1:0-4953 GCA_043727635.1 Bdellovibrionales bacterium
TTGACAATGAACTACATGCTACTTAATCACGAAGATCCAGCGCTAAAAAAACGAGAAGTTCGTCTTGCCATCGCACATGCGGTTAATCGGGACGAAATCATTCAGTACAAACTTGATAACTTGTCAGCCGAGGCAACTTCGATTCTTAGCGCTAGAAATCCGTACCAGCTAAAGGGAATGAAAAATCCCGAGTATAATCCCGAAAAAGCAAAGCAGTTGCTCGCGGCAGCGGGATACCCAAATTTAACGATAGCTTTGAAAACTTCGAACGCTCAAGTCGCTGTTGAAAACGGAAAAGTGCTCACCAATCAACTTGCTAAAGCCGGAATTCAGGTTCGACATCAAAGTTTTGAGTGGGGCACTTTCTTTTCTGATGTTTCAAAAGGAAATTTTCATGCTGCAACTATGCGTTGGGTCGGTAACTTCGACCCCGACATCTACCGGACCTTTCTCCACAGCAAGGAAGTTCCGCCTGGGCGCAATCGCGGTAGATATAGTAATCCAACTCTCGATCAACTCCTTGAAGATGGACTGAAGATCGATAATGAAAGTGTGCGAATTTCTCATTACAAAAAAGTCCAAGAGATGGTTCATGAGGATATGCCCTTCATCCCTCTTTGGTATGATCTTGATGTGGCAGTCGTGAACCCGCGAATAAAGGGTTACGTACTTTCATCAACTGCGGACTACCGTTTTGCACTCAACATTTCAAAGGCTGCAAAATGAGTACGATTAAGCCAAGAGTACTTTGTGTTGATGATGACAATGCGATTCTCAAGTCACTCGAGCGAATACTCGCGACACAATTCTCGCCCGTTCTTGCGAAAACCATTAAAGAAGCTCGTCAAATTCTAGCTCGCGAAAGCTTTGCGATAATCATCGTCGATCAAACTTTGCCAGATGGCAAAGGACTCGATTTTTTGACTGAGCTCTCAAGCACTGACTCAGAAGCAATTCGAGTTTTGATCTCCGGACTCGTTGATCCTGTAGAACTCAGTAAGTCGATTAATACGGGAGCGTTACATCGCTTAATAATAAAGCCCTGGGACAATGATTATCTCTTGGTGCAAATGATGGAGGCACTACAAAGTCATAAACTCCTCCTCGAGAAAAACGTCTTGGCCAGGTTGGCTATCACCGATCCAATCACCGAGCTCAACAATCATCGAAGATTTCAAGATGCACTCAAAGTTGAAGTGCAGCGTTCCCAACGGCACAATCGGCCCGTTTCTTTGTTAATGATCGATATCGATCACTTCAAAAATTACAATGATCGGTTCGGACATCCCGCAGGCGATCAATTACTCGCTGAACTTTCTAAGCGTATTGTAGCTAGCGTGAGAAATCTCGATATCGTGGCTCGATACGGCGGCGAAGAGTTCGCGGTAATAATGCCTGACACGAGTGCAGACGATGCACTTCGAGTCGCCGAGAGAATACGGCTGGCAATCGAAGTTGATCCATTTGCGGTATTTCATAGTCCAGACCAAGCAAAAGTTACGGTCAGCGTAGGCGTGGCTAGTCTAAAACCTAACTTTGAACTGGTCGAAGAAGCTGACAAAGCCTTATACAAAGCGAAAAATTTGGGTCGTAACCGATCTGTACTTGCTGAGTAATCTCATCGACAGCTAGTCTCTATTGATATGAAACGACGTGATTGGCTTGTTGTTCTTACTCCGTTGCTCGCTACTTGGTTGTTAGACCGCTTCTCAAAAGCTTGGGCGACGAGTGCTAATTTACCCTACGACCTCGGCCCTTTGGGTCTAATGGTTCATCATAATCATGGCGCAGCTCTCGGTTTGTTTTCTGATCTTCCAGCAGTTCTTCGCATTGTTACACTTTCGACTGGCGGAGCATTTTTAGTTTTTGCTTTTGGACTCATTCAATACTTGCTTCCAATTCGCTCACTTTTGCTTCGCTCGGGCCTATCGATTTTACTTGGCGGAATACTTGGGAACGTATCGGACCGAATTTTTTACGGTTACGTGATCGACTTCATTTATTTCCGGTTTAACGCCAGTACCGTTTCTCCGGTCTTCAACGTTGCTGATGCACTTCAGTGGGTTGGGTACGGAATGCTTGCGTATGCACTTGTCAAAGAAGGCCAAGTATTGTGGCCAGAAGGCGACGTACGACGACTTCGTTGGGTCAATTTGCGTTTTCAACTTCGATACTGCTTTTTGCTCACTGGTATTGGTATCGGTCTCGCAATTATCTCTGGCGTTTATGCTTACACGTTTTTACGAGTGGCGATCATCGACTTAGTTGGCAACAATCCGCACTTGCTGAGCCACTACATGACGCCATTCATTGCTACTTACGTCGTAATCACTCTACTCTTCGCCGGGATTTTGTTTCTTGCAGGGCGGTCGATTTCACAACGAATTGCTGGCCCGATGTATGCTTTTGAAAAGTATCTCGACGATTTAGTGGCTGGTAAACCTCGCGCACTAAGGTTACGCGCAGGCGATGAATTCAAACATCTTGAGCAACTGGCTGAGCGTTTGAATGCAGAAATGGCTAAACGCTACCCGAATCAAGGGCCAGCGCCTGAAGTAGCTGAAAAGTAATTCGACTCAAAAATCTTTGTGAAAGTTCACTGCGCTAATTTTATCGATATAAAATCGCTTGGACCTGCGGTCGTAAGACTGTCCACGATTGTCGAGTTCGTATGCCGCAATAAAATCTCCGTCAAGACTTCGAACGATCCCGTCGCTTTGAACCAATCGTGCAGCTCCTGGATTCGAGCCTCCATCATAAGTCATCTCAAAGTTAGATTGAGATATCGTGGCATCGATCAACGCTTGGCCGATCGGAGAACTCTTCAATGCATGCATTGAAAATCGATCCCAATTCAAGGCTCCGCCCTGTCTTTCGAAAATCGCCTCAAGGCTCAAGGCTTTAGGTTGAGAATCGGCAGCAACATCAAAGGTCAACTGGCCCGTAGGAGTAACGCCGTTTAAGTTATCTTCCATTCGCTGCAAACACTTCAGTGCCACATGCAAACAGGCTCTGGCATCATCGAGCGCTCGATGCGCTTGTCCGCCATCGATCTTGAAATGCTGAACGAGAGTTTGAAGTCTATGGTCAGGAGTTTCTGCAATTGTTTTTCTCGCTAGCAAGCTTGAACAAATGATTGGAAGTTCAGGAAGTTTTAAACCCACCCTCTCAAATTCTACTGCTACAAATCCAAGATCGAACGGCGCGTGATGGGCAATCAAAACGCAACCCTGCACAAACTCGTGAAACTCTGCAATCTTGTCTTTCATGAGGGGAGCATTCTCCACCATCTGATTGCTAATGCCGTGAATTTGAATATTGTCGATCGTCATGGGTTTCGAAGGCTTCAACAAAGTTGAAAACGTTCCAACTTCTTTGCCATCACGCCACTTCACTCCCGCTAACTCGCAAATTTCTGCGGTCAACGGATAGCGCCCAGTGGTCTCAGTATCAAAGCTTACATACGTTTGCTCGCGCCAATTTCGCTCTAACATCAATCGATGTTACTACAAAACGTGCCAAAAAACACACCAGCGGACGAGACTACTTCTTCTTTTTCTTAGATGTCGCTAGCTGATTGACGAAGTTGCTGTACACATCTTCTTTAGGATCCGACTTCCCAAGGACTTCGCCATCAAGTGGGCGAGGTTTGCGACCGTCGACGAGACTTTCTTTTTGTTTTAACTCAAACTTTAGCCAGCCAGAGTGCGAGCGGCTGTCTTTCAAACCACGCTCATCGAGCTTCGAGAGCGAACGCCCACGAACTTCGACGTTGTCTTGCTCAATGAAAGTCTTCACTTTCGTTGTGAGAATATCAACGCGCTCTTGAGCGACTTGCTTTGCTATTTGAGGATTGGCTTCAGGAACTGACTGATTATAAACAAGTGACGTGATGATGATGTCTGAGTCTTCGAGACCAGCAGTCATCCCTTTGATCTTTTCCATAATCGTCATGAACTTTCCGTTTGGCTCAGCAGTGCCTCGCTCAAACAGATAAGTGTCAGGAATTTCAAAGGTTACTTGATCGCGGTTTACTTCAACGTTCTTCGCAACATCACCGAGCTGGTCGGCGATGAAAGACATCACAACCTTTTTCATTCCCATGCCCATGATATTAGGAGTCTGATCCATCGGATCAAATAGGTTTGTTATTGTTTTAAGTGGATCGTTCAGTAAATCGAGGAAAAGCTTTTCGAGAGTCAGCTCTGCACCGTAGTTTTGGAAATTATATTCAATCACACTAGGAGTTGAGAAATAGTCAGAGAGTGCTTTCTTTTGCTCCGGGTTCGTCTGAGAGACAAGCCACATCACAAGGAAGAATGCCATCATCGCAGTCATAAAGTCAGCGAAGGCAACTTTCCACGCACCGCCATGGGCCCCGCCCTGAACGATAGTGATCTTTTTTATTACGATGGTTGCCTTTTTCTCTGCCAATTTACACTTCCAATTTCAGTTACGCTAATTATCTTTGCCGTAGGCACAATCAATATTTTTTGCCGCAGGCAAAATCAAATATTAGGCTGCTTTCTTCGCACCTTTAGTTGCTTGGTCCATTTCTGCAAACGAAGGACGATCATTCGGGAAGATCGAGCGACGAGCGTACTCAACACAAACAATCGGAGGCGCACCACGCTGTAACGAAACAAGCGCAGCTTTAATAGCGCTTAAGTAACGACCTTCAGCTTCGATGTCTTGACCCATCTTCATAGCTGTTGGACCAACAAATCCGTAACAAGCCAAAACTCCCAAGAAAGTACCGACAAGTGCGGCACCTACTGATTTGCCGATTACGTCAGTACCTTGACTTAATATGCCCATCGTATGAACGACACCCAGTACGGCAGCAACGATCCCGAGACCCGGAAGTGCTTCGGCAACGGCGTTAATCGCGTGTCGAGCGGCATGTTCTTCCATGTGCATCACCTTAATATCTTGATCTAATAAGTCGTCGAC
>JAYSYM010000298.1:0-4947 GCA_043727635.1 Bdellovibrionales bacterium
CTCGGCCTTTCTTACGGCGGAGGAATCGCGACTTACTTCGCAGAAAAATATCCTCAGCTGGTTTTAAAGTTAATCATTCTTGCGCCGTACACTGAACCACAGCCCGAGCAAGACAAATGGATTCGCGATCAAATCGCAGCTACGCGAATTGCGTTTCCGTACAACACAGCTTCTGACGACGAACTCTACGACTATTTTTTAAAGCAACTGGTCTACACAGTTTACCCAACTGCTGAGCCTGACTTGCTCACGATTCCTTACAAGCTTGAAGCTGTGTTCCGTATGGCTCAAGGCATCCGCAAACTCCACACCGCAAAGCATTCAGCAACTCTCCCACCACACTCAGTTTACTTAGTGGGTGGAGGAAGCGATCAACTTGTAAAGCCTGAGCTCCTTGACCGATTCTGGTCAGCACTCCCGCAAGCCGCAAAAGCGAGCAGACTGATCATCAAAAAAACTGATCATGATCTGATAAAGCTTCAGCCAAAGTTAGTGGCTCGATGGGTCGAGAGAATTTTAGCTAATGACCCGCAAACTCTTGATGGCAAGGTCACTGAAGTCGCTCCTTGACTCAGTCTTTGGTTCTTGGTGGACTTTCGCAAACAGTCCACTAACCAAGGATCGATTAATGACTAAATTATTTTCTGCAGCACTAGTTCTTCTATTTTCATCAGCAGCTTTCGCCTACCCAGCTATCGGTGATCAAGCCGTAATGAAAGGCGTGTTAACTCAAAACGGAGTAAACGCCGATATCACGCTTGATCGCTCAATCGTGAGTTTCGATGCGATCAACAATTCCTATTCTGTGGTTCAAACTGTTAACATCGATGGCCAGGCCCAAACTACAACTTCGGTAGAGAAAGGCGACGACTTAATTTCACAAGAACAAGTTGGTCAGATTCTTTCTTTCTGCGCGATGTTCGGAGGACTAAGCGAAACACTAACAGTTCCAGCGGGAACATTTGCAACTTGCAAACTTCAGACTAAAGACGAAAACGATCAGCCAGATGGCTTTGCTTGGGTTGGCGATGTTGCTTTCGGGATCGTCCGAGTTGTTAGCACAAAGCTAGGTGATGAGTACTTCCTTGATCTCGAATCTTTTCACACAGCTAAGTAATGAATTTCGAACCGATCGGTTACATTGAATCTTGTTACAAAGAAAGATTCGGCACGCCCAGGCAACCTGGGCTTGTTCCCGACTCGTGGGCGATCCTCAAACTTCGACCAGAATTAAATCTCTCAGACGCACTCTTCGGTCTCGACGGCTTCTCACACGTTTGGGTCGTTTTCGTTTTTCATCTCAATAATAACAAAGGCGTTAAGACTCGCATCCATCCTCCGCGCATGAATGGCGAAAGTATTGGAGTGTTTGCGACCCGCTCTCCTCATCGACCAAATCCTATTGGTCTGTCAGTGGTGAAAATCGAGAAGATCGAAGGCAACAATGTTTACCTTTCGGGAGTAGATTTCGTCGATGGCACGCCTGTTCTCGATATCAAACCTTATCACCCGCAGGCTGACGTAATTCCTGATGCAAAGGGTGGTTGGACTGAGTCGCGCGATGAAAGAACTGTGACTGTTTCGTTCGAACCAGAGGTAGAAAAGCAGCTCGAAACGATGAGTCGCCCAGGAAGATCGTCTCAACAGCTTCGTTCGATCATTGAAAAAACTTTAGAGCTCGATCCCCGCCCCGGATTCTACAAGGGTACCCCTGAGAACCCTGACCCCTATATGGATGCCTACGGCTTCTGTATAGAGGACTATAACGTGGTCTATCGCATGGATGGAGCTATGGCTCGAGTCATCGCTATCGAGCCCGCTAACCAAAAGACAAACCAGCCTCGCAAAACGTCTCCAAAAGCCTAAATTGCCTTGCTTCCCTCGGTAAATTCGAATTAACTGCTCGCGGCAATCGACGTACAGGAGGGTCTATGAACCTTGGCAACGTTACGAATACTGCGATCACAACTCCACCAACCGGAGTCCGAAAAGTTCCCGAGCTTAGCTTAAGCTCATACACTGGCGGATCAAATCTTGATCGTCAAAAATTCATCGACGACTTTTATTTAGGTTTAAAAGATTACGGCTTCATCGTTTTAAAAGATCACCCGATTCCAGACGGGCTTCTTAACAAAGCGTATGCATTGATCGAAGAATTCTTCGCACTTCCGACTGACAAGAAATTAAAGTACGCACTTAAAGATCGCGGCTTCCAACGCGGTTACACTCCGTTCGGAACTGAGCACGCAAAAGATGCCAAGGTCAGTGACTTAAAAGAATTCTGGCACGTTGGTCGTGAGCTCACGCCGGGACATCGCTACGAAACTGATTATCCAAAGAACGTATGGCCAGCAGAAGTGCCAGAGTTCGAAAAGACAATGAAGACGATCTACACAGCACTTGATGAGACCGGAAAGATCATGCTGGAGGCTCTTACTCAGCCACTCGATCTTCATAAAACTTTCTTCAGTGACATGATGAGCGAAGGTAATTCAATTCTTCGCCTTCTTCACTACCCGCCGATTCCACCAACGGCTGATCCACGCAGCGTTCGCGCAGCAGCGCACGAAGACATTAACCTCATCACAATTTTGGTGAGCGCTACTTCTTCTGGTCTTCAGTTAAAAGATCGCGATGGAACTTGGCTCCCGATTGAATCTGAGCCGAACACTTTAGTAGTTGATGCTGGCGATATGCTTGCTCGAATCACTAACGAAGTGATTCCATCAACTACTCACCGTGTGGTAAATCCGGAAGATGCAAAGTCATCTCGCTACTCGATGCCATACTTCATTCACCCGAATCCAGACGCATTACTTACTTGTCTGCCGTCATGCAAAGGCACCGGCGAGAAGTATGCACCTATCACAGCTCAGGACTTCTTAATGCAACGACTTCGCGAGATCGGACTACTTAAGTAATATGTTACAAAATACAATGGGCGCGCGGCAGATGGAGCCGCGCTTCGGCTTCGAAGTTTACAAAACTTCGGTCAAACTCTTCGAAAAACACCCGCTTCCGATTTTTCTTCTCGGCCTCGCTTATCTTCTCTTCATTTTCTTTTGCACAGTTTCGCCTTTGTTAGTCCAGATTGCGCTCGCCTTTGTAGCTCCAATCGTAGCGATTGGCATTTTGCGGGCTTTACGACTTCTCGATTCGACTGTTGAAAAAGTAACGATGAAACAAATTGGTGAAGTGTTCTTTGAACCGACTCGCAAAGAAGACTATTTCATCTTAGGCGCCGTGAACGTTGGCTATACCGCACTCACAATCGTATTAACTTACGCTGGTGGAGTTGGTGGGTGGTTATCAATGATCTTCGGCGTTCTTTACTTGGCGGCTACTCATTTTGCGTACCCGCTCGTAGAATTCGATCGCGTAAAACCAATCGAGGCACTCAAGAGCAGCTTGCAGATTTCGAAATTAAACTGGAAGGCTGGAGTAGTTTACTTCTTAGCGACAGTTGTGTTTGCGATCTTAAGCCTTTGCGCGCTAGGCGTGGGGTTTTTCATATTCTTCCCTCTAACGCTTATTAGTCGCTACGTTTCTTATCGTATTATTCTCAATAAATAAATTAGAGCGATCTGAGTTTGAAGACAGCTTGGCATTGGTCAGCTTGAAACGAAGCCTGAAGCAGTTTCGCTATCGACTGTTGCACTTCGTTTTTCTCGGTCAGTTGCGTGCCGTACTTTGAAATACCACCTTCAACATAAGCCTTAGCGAATACTGCAGCTAAGGCAGCTCCTCCGACTTGTAGCAAGCTTGCGTGATCCATACCTGCAAGAGTGGCCGCACCAGTAGTTGCCATCAGGAACGAGAGATTCGGCCAGACAAACCCTTTATTTTGCGTGATCTTCTCTGCCCAGCGACCGAGTCCTGACTTGTACGCAAAAGCATGAACCGGATTCGGAGAATTAAAAGACTTATAGGCACTCATAGAAGTATGAGCGATCACGTCAATCGCAACTCGGCGTTCTTTCGGAAGTCCTGACATCAAACGCGCAGTGAAATCTTTTTGAAAGTTAGTCTGACCACGCTGCTCCTTAGCCATTTCGCAGCCAAGAAAGTAAATCGTTAAACGGTCAGCGACTTTGTCAGCGGGCAAGTGAGCCATGAGGTCAGCCATGTCACGACCGCCGCCGCGGTTTTGGCTATTCAAGGCGTAAACATTTTTGTTTCCATGTCCTACGAAGGCAACGCCGCGAACCTTTTGATCCGCCGACGACAAGATTTCTGAAACTTTCGACAATGAGTCTATTGGCTCGAGGCGAACATTCAAGTCGGGGTTCACTCGCGCGATAAACTCAGCTAGCAGCTTTGCATTGTGAGTAATGAGAGCGCCGTCGTGACGAGATATCGCAAGAGTTGAGTCGTTGTTATAAAAAATGAGAACATCGTCTGCTTTCGATAAGCTAACGAAGAAAGTTGACAGCACAAAAGCCACAAACAAAGCCGCTGCTTTAGCAAAAGCCTGAAGAGGTTTCATAGTTGTCGATATAGTGCTCATACTGCTGTTCTCTATCTCGCTAAAAGTAGTTTTAAAAAGTTTCACGAAGTTTAAATACAAGGATCGTGCCCGCTCTTGCCTGCGACCAAGGTTTGTACATAGGGCCGCCCTAAAGCGGCAATTCACTTAGATCTAATCCGTCAGAACCTCATAGTTCCTCGAGGGTTAGGCACTGTTCTTGTACTCTACTGCGTTAATGGAATTCTCAAGATCTCATTTCAAAGTCATTAACGCGTTCTTGTTAGCTGCGAGCATTTCAGTGTTCGCGTCAGTGGGCTATGCAGCAAAGACTAGCGAAAAAATCTTTGAGCGAACTCCTCCGCCAGCAAAAGTTCGAACCTACGAGGCAAGCGAATCTGTTTCACACTACATTCGCGACAATGCTCCCGACTACTGGCGCTGGACGAAGTCAAATGGCCGAGAGTATTTCGGCAAGATAA
>JAYSYM010000299.1:0-14934 GCA_043727635.1 Bdellovibrionales bacterium
CTTCCAAAGTTTGGCCATTTATCTTTTATTCTAGGTAGCGATCGTCAGAAACTATCAAAACGTCACGGAGCTTCGAGTTGCAATGACTTCAGAGAAAAAGGTTATTTGCCTGAAGCTTTGTTGAACTACATTGCTCTTCTTGGTTGGAGCAGCCCTACGAACGCTGAGATTATGTCAGTAAAAGAAATGATCGCGAACTTCTCACTTGATCGTTTCAACTCTTCACCTGCGGTATTTGATCCGGTAAAACTTGAGTGGGTGAACGCAACTCATCTTCGTGCACTTTCGCACGAAGAATTATGGCGAAGGGTAAAACCATTCTTGGATAAAGCTGGTTTACAACTTCCGAACGATCCAAAGTGGCAAGATCAAGCGCTCGCACTCTTTAAAATAAAAATGAATACACTCGGCGACGCAGTCGCGCTCTTTGAGCCACTGGATGACTCTAAATTTGCAATCAAGCCTGCGGCGGATGAGGCGTTGATTTTACCTGAGTCTCGAAAAGTTTTAGAGGCGTGGAAAGCTGAACTTAATAAAGTTAGCAGCGATCGATTAACTGAAGAGCAGTTCAACCAAGCGCAAGAGGCAGTGAAAGCAGCTGCTGCCGTGAAGGGTAAGAATCTGTTTATGCCGATTCGTGTCGCTGTCGTGGGTGAGCCACATGGTTCAGAACTAAAGATGGTAGTGCCACTTCTCCCGAAAGCATCTTTGTTGAAACGTGCTGATCAAGCGATCGCAGCACTGAAGGTTTAAACTATGTCAGAGCAAAATACGCAGAATCGAAATACATACGTAGCGCCTACCAATGTTGCCGAGGTCATCAAGGCTCACAAGCGACCATCGAAGCTTGTCGTGACGGCAGGTATGCCGTACGCGAATGGTCCTTTGCATCTTGGTCATTTAGCGGGAGCGCATGCACCTGCGGACGTATACGCACGATTCGGGCGAATGCTAATTGGCGGCGAGAACGTCTTGTTCGTAAACGGGAACGATGATCACGGGTCGACAAGCGAAGTCTCCGCGCTGAAAGCCGGAATGCCTATTCGCGAGTTCATCGACGGAATTCATGCGAAGCAATCTGAAACGTTGAAGCGATACAGTATCTCAACGGATATTTTTACCGGAACTTCGCAACCGGAAACTTACCCACTTCACGAAAAATACTCTCAAGACTTCCTTCGCACTCTTTACAAAAACGGAATGCTAGAGAAGCGTGTAACTAAGCAATGGTTTGATCCAAAAGCTAATCGATTTCTTCAAGATCGCTTCGTACGCGGTACGTGCCCAAATTGTGCTAGCACCGAGGCTTACAGTGATGAGTGTGAGAGCTGCGGATCAAAATTTGATGCCGCAGACTTAGTTGATCCCCGTAGCCAGATCAGCGATGCAGTACCGGAATTGAAAGACACCGCTCATTGGTGGCTCAACATGTGGAAAGTTGCTGAGCCGCTGAAGAAGTGGATTGATACAAAACAAAAAGCTTGGCGCGCGGTAGTGTTCAGCGAAGCTTCAAATATTGTTTTGATTGGACTTCGTTTCGAGCAGACGAATGAGGATAAGTACAAAACGATTAAAGACCAGCTTCCAAAGCATAAGTCGCGTTACGTAGCTGGAAAAAAAGTCGAATGCTTATTTGATACGAAAGCGGATCTTGATTCTGCGATTCAAATGCTGAAGGCAAATGATATTCCGTCGGTGCAAACTGACAACTGGGGCTATCGACCAATTACAAGAGATGTATCCAATGGCATCCCAGTTCCGCCAGAAATCGATAAGGATATGTTGGGCAAGACTTTGTACGTATGGCCAGACTCATTAATTGCGCCGATCGTGTTCACGCAAGTGGCACTCGAGAAATCAGGACGACCGAAAGAAGATTACAAAAAATTCTGGTGTGATCCGAATGCAAGCGTTGTTCAGTTCCTCGGACAGGACAACATTTTCTTTTACACGGTGATGCAAGGTTCAATGTGGTTGGGAACTCAAGCTGACTTAAACCGTCAGCCGGTGCCAGGCGAGCTGCAGATGACTGAAATTCTAAGCGTGTTCCATCTTCAGATTAATAATCAAAAGATGAGTAAGTCGACAGGCAATTACTTTACCGCCGACGAGTTAATTTTGGAGAGGGGTTACGACCCTGATCAAATTCGATACTTCTTGGCCGGATTAAGTCTTCCTGTGAAGGGTTCAAATTTTGATATTCCGTCGCTTGAAGAGAAAAATAAGTTCCTCGCGGGTCCGATGAATGCATCGTTTGAAAAGCCAATCTCTGCGGTTCATACAAAATTTGATGGCAAAGTTCCAGATGGAAAGCTAAATCCAAAGGTTGAAGCGGAGACGATGAAGCTTGTGCAGATGTATCTTCGTACGATGACAAAAGGGGATTACTCAACACTCCTTGGTCAAATCGAGAACTATGCTCGCCAAATCAATTCGATGTTCACGCAATTTAAGCCGCATGATGATCGCGCACCTGAAGAAGGGCGCAAAGACGCTCTTTACTCATGTTTCTATGTCTTAAAGAACTTGATGATCATGCTCTATCCATTCGCTCCATCAACCATGGATCGCTTGCGACAGTCGCTTAACTTGCCAGAGTCAGTCTTCTCCATTGATAAAATTGGAGTCGCGATCCCGGCCGGCCACATGATCGGCGAACAAAAAACGTACTTCCCTGCAGTAGAAGGTATGACTGAATAATGGCACTACGAATACATGACACCCTGACAAACAAGACTTCAGATTTCGCTCCGATCACTCCGGGCCATGTGAAGATGTATGTGTGTGGTCCGACAGTTTATGACTTTCTTCATGTCGGTAATTTTCGTGGAGCAATTTTCTTTAACTTAGTACGTAATTGGCTCGAAAAAGGCCACGGCTACTCAGTTCAATACATTTACAATTACACTGATGTTGACGACAAAATTATCGCGCGCGCATTGAAGGAAAATGTTGAGTCGGCAGTCATTTCAGAAAAATATATCGCCGAGTTTGAAACTGACTTTAATTCGCTGAAGCTTCGTAAGCATGACCAAAATCCACGCGTCACCGAGTACATGCAGCCGATTAAAGAAATGATCGGCCGCTTAATTGAGAAAAAAGCTGCTTACGTAGCAGCTGATGGTGAAGTTTTATACTCGGTCCGTAACTTCAAAGAATACGGAAAATTAAGTCACAAGAAGATTGATGATCTCGAATCAGGTTCGCGAGTAGCTGTTGATCAAAAGAAGCAAGATCCGTTGGACTTTGCGCTTTGGAAGCCCGCAAAACCTGGTGAGCCTAAGTGGGATTCGCCGTGGTGTGACGGACGCCCAGGCTGGCACATCGAGTGCTCTGCTATGGTACAGTCAATTTTAGGAGATTCGATTGATATTCATGGCGGCGGATTAGACCTTGTTTTTCCTCATCACGAAAATGAAATTGCTCAGAGTGAAGGTGCAACTGGAAAATCGTATGCTAAGTACTGGATGCACAACAACATGCTTACCTTCGGCGATAAGAAAATGTCGAAGTCGCTCGGCAACATCGTCTCGTGCCGTGACTTCGTAAAAAAATATAACGCCGAGATTTTAAAGTTCATGCTTTTGAGTGTTCACTACCGATCGCTTTCGGATTTCTCTGAGAAGGGGATCGAGAACGCGATCACTGGCCTTGCGAGAATTTATTCGTCGCTCTCGCTTGCTGAGAAAGCGCTAGAGTCGGCTGATAGATCGCAGTCTGCACCAGTTGCTAAGGCGGTAGCTACAACACTTGAAGACGGTCGCAAGAAAATTAACGATGCGATGGATGATGACTTCAATACTCCAGAAGTCTTTGCTGAGATTTACAAAGCGATTCGTGCTTTCAACAACTCTTATCGCTACGGTCAGAAAGTAACGCCTGAAGTTGCTGCGAGTGCTTCGGCACTTGTTGCTTGGGTTCGTGAGTGGGGACAGTTGATGTCGCTATTCCAAGAGCCACCAGCGGCGTTTTTGCATACTCTCGATGATATGTTGCTTGAGCAGATGGGCCTTGAGCGATCAAAGGTCGACTCGCTAGTTGCAGAGCGCACGGCCGCGCGTGCGGCAAAAGACTTTGCTAAAGGCGACGAGCTTCGCAAGCAACTGAGCGACCTAAAGATTGCTCTTCACGACACTCCCACCGGCACACATTGGGAAGTCCAAAAATAAAGGGTAGCTGCTACCAGAGTGTAGCGAGGCTGCGTTAAATTTAGCTAGAAGGCGTCGAAAATGGCGCCTTTTTTACTTTCGGCATCATCGTTGAACTACGTCTTTGCGAGACGAGGAATACTGATGCGAGAACGTCTATTGCGGAACATACTGTCGCTTCTTTTTACAGTGAGCAGCCTATTTTTGCCGGCTGAGCTTGCTCATGCTCAAGTCGCTTGTCAGGACCTTTTTAAGTCGTCGGGAACGTACGGTTCGTTAAGGCTCGATTTCAAACACAACAACAACTATTCACATGAGCTAGGCGAGAGAACTGCAATTAAAAATCAATGTCAGTTGGGCACTTGCCATCTACACTCATGGGCTTCAGCTATAGAAAAAAGTTATCTAAAACGCACTGGAGAGGAAGTGAAGGTATCAATGCCTTACCTCGCAGCCGTTCATTGGATTGATCGCGCCATCGAGGCCGTTAACAAGAAATATGTCAAAACTGAAGGTACAGTAGGCTTCAGTGTGAAGCTGGGTGCTACTATTTCGGCTTCGCGCGAAATTATCCGCAAGCATGGGGTAGTTCCTGCAAGCGTCTGGACGCCAAAAATGAAGTTTGATCAAGCTCCAGTGGCAGGCCGCCTTGAAGAAGCCATCGTAAATCGAATTGCAAAAGCAAAATGGGATTTAGCGCGTGAAATCAGTCCGCGAAAACAACACGAGATCCGCGAGCGCACTGAGTTAGAACTAAATGATCTATTTTATGAGATGACTGGCGAAATGCCCGAGAGCTTTGAGTACCAGGGTAAGCAATATACTCCGCAAGAATTTGCTCGAGAAAACTTTCCTGAAATTTTTGAGCCGCAAGTCATGTTGTTGGTTAACGAAGGTCGTAAGGATCCAACATTCCGTCGACAATATCTTGGCGACACGCTGATCGACACCAACATTTTTAAGACCGAAGAGTTAGCGCGTAATGCGATCGATGCGGGTGAATCTGTTTACCTTGCCTACGAACACAATAGTAACTATGTCGATAAGAAGTCTGGGGTCATGTCTATTGGTGCATTTAATTTGCCAAAGAACTCGGACCCCATGTCTCGCGAACAACGAGAGTATTTTAAAGTAAAAGCCGGTGGCCACGCTGTTCAGATTATTGGGTACGATCTTGATCCGGTTACGAATAAGGTCGTTAAGTGGAAGATTCAAAATAGTTGGGGTGAGGATTCCGGCGATAAGGGCATCTATCACATGTATTCGGACTACTTCCGAGCTTTTGCTAGTGGTGTGTCATTCAGAGCTGCTGCGAAGGTCGATCTACCCGTCAATGAAGCTACAACTGAGGCCCAGTACCTACTGAAGTTCTAAATAAGCTAAACATCCGTAGAACTATTTTAAATCCCGCAGTCTTGTGGAATACTACCCAATTGTTCGACCCTTTCTACTTTGGGTCATCTATCTAATTTCGACGAAGGGTAGTTATGCGAGAGGATCGCAAGCACATTGGACAATTTAAATTAGTCACTGATTATAAGCCTGCGGGTGACCAGCCGAAGGCGATCGCTCAAATGGTTGAGAACATGAAAAGTGGCGGTGATCACCAAGTACTGCTGGGTGTAACCGGGTCAGGGAAAACATTTGCGATGGCGAATGTGATTCAGCAGATGAACTTGCCTGCAATTATTTTGGCTCCGAATAAAACTTTAGCTGCGCAGCTGTACGGCGAGTTTAAAGATCTTTTTCCGCACAACGCAGTTGAGTACTTTGTTTCGTACTACGATTACTACCAGCCCGAAGCCTATATGCCGTCGTCTGATACTTTTATTGAGAAAGATTCTGCGATCAACGAACAGATCGATCGAATGCGACACTCGGCCACACGTTCTTTGTTTGATCGCCGTGATGTAATTATCGTGAGTTCGGTTTCGTGTATTTACGGCCTTGGTAGTCCTGAAGCTTATTCAAATATGATGATTCATATCATTGCGAATACCGAGATCAAGCGTGATAAGTTTTTGCGCGAGTTAGTTCGCATTCAGTACAAGCGAAACGATGTCGATTTCCATCGAGGTACGTTCAGAGTGCGCGGAGATATCGTTGATATTTTTCCTCCTTACGAAGATGAACGGGTAGTTCGAGTTGAGTTCTTCGGAGACTACATTGATAAGGTTTCGTGGATTGATCCGTTAAGAGGAACAATTTTGAGTCAGCTCGATCAAATTGCGATTTACCCAGGAAGTCACTACGTCACGGGAGAAGACAGCCAAAAGCGCGCAATCGGAAGTATCCAAGAAGAACTTCGAGGTCGACTTGTAGAGATGAAGTCTCAGATTAAATTGATCGAGGCGCAGCGCTTGGAGCAGCGCACTTACTACGATATTGAAATGATTGAGGAGCTAGGATTCTGTCAGGGAATTGAAAACTACTCACGGCACTTGACGGGTCGAGACCCTGGTCAGCCACCTCCAACACTGCTTGAGTACTTACCTAACGACTTTATTACTTTTATCGACGAGAGCCACGTCACTGTTCCGCAAATTGGTGGAATGTATCGCGGAGACAGAGCTCGAAAGATGACTCTAGTTGAGCACGGATTCAGATTGCCATCGGCCCTTGATAATCGACCTTTGAACTTTCAGGAGTTCGAGGCGCTGATGGATAAAGTCGTCTATGTTTCAGCTACACCAGGGCCTTATGAGATGGCTAAGTCTGAAGGTTTAATTGTTGAGCAAATCATTCGGCCGACCGGGCTACTTGATCCGCAATTAGAAGTTCGAACGGCAAAACATCAGGTCGATGATTTGCTGGGAGAGATTCGCATTCGAGTTAAGAAAAATGAGAGGGTTTTGATTACGACTCTTACGAAGCGGAGCGCTGAGGATCTTACCGAGTATTATGAGTCGCTTGGAGTTAAAGTTAAGTACTTACACAGCGACATTAAGACAATGGAGCGAACAGAAATTCTTCGGGATCTTCGCTTGGGTGTTTTTGACGTATTGATTGGTATCAACCTGCTGCGAGAGGGCTTGGATATTCCTGAAGTGAGTCTGGTTGCAATTACTGACGCGGATAAAGAGGGGTTTCTACGTTCTGAACGCTCACTGATTCAAACTATTGGTCGGGCCGCTCGCAACGTAGAAGGTCGAGTTATTCTATATGCCGACAAGATGACAGACTCGATGAGTAAGGCAATAAGTGAAACTAATCGGCGCCGTGGAATTCAAGAAGAGTACAACAAGGTCCATGGAATTACTCCGGCAACAATCAAAAAGAAAATTCGCGAAAGCTTAGCCGATATTTATCATGCGAGCGAACCAGCCGCCCCACTGCCGGGTTCTAAAAAGATGACTGCTGCCGTTGCAGCTGCGAAGAAGGACTACTTAACTGATCCTGTAAAAGCCGAAAAGCAGATTACTAAGCTACGAAAAGATATGAAGAAGGCTTCAGCTGATCTGAATTTCGAAGAAGCGGCGAAGATTCGAGACGAAGTTAAGCGACTTGAGCTTATCGTAATGGCTTTAATGTCAGGACCAGTTGAAGAAGAATCATTTAAGGCGATAGAATCTGAAGGGCCAGCTCAGGAAAACTAACATCGGGGTAGATAAACACTTTGAGTGATGACCAGCAGAAGTTCCCAAAAAAACTGACCAAGATTGAGGAAATCAAGGAACTACTGAAAGAGTTTCCTCAAGGGGCTGGCGTCTACTTAATGAAGAACGTTGGCGAAAAAATTATTTACGTCGGCAAAGCTAAAAACATTCGTTCTCGAGTTCGAAGTTACTTTCAGAAAAACGACGATCATTCTCCAAAGACAAAGTTTTTGGTGAAGCAAATTGATCACATCGAATACATCATCACTCCAACGGAAGTTGAAGCGTTCTTACTTGAAGCCTCATTAATCAAGAAGCATCGTCCTCGATATAATATTCGGTTAAAGGACGACAAGTCGTATCCGTATATTCGAGTGAGCATGGCTGATGATTTTCCGCGGCTTTATTTGGCTCGTAAGGTAAAAAAAGACGGAGCCCTGTATTTTGGACCTTACACTTCTGGCTTAGCAGTTCACGGGACAATTCGATTCTTGAATCGAACGTTTATGATTCGAGATTGTAAGGATACTTTTTTCAAAGCGCGCACTCGCCCATGTATGACTCATCAAATTGGTCGATGTTCAGCTCCGTGCGTGAAGTATGTAACTAAAGAAGAATACAAAGTCGATATTAAGTCGGCCGTTACCTTTCTTCGCGGTCGTAATAAAAAAGTTCTTAAAGAACTCACAGAACGAATGAAGCAAGCTGCGGGCAATGAGCGCTTTGAAGCTGCAGCTAAACTACGTGATAGTGTTGAAGCGATTAAAAAGGTTCTCGAGCGTCAGTCAGTCGTCAACGATACGAGTGAAATCGATCAAGACGTGATCGGTTACTTTGGTGGCGACGGTGGAACATTGATTGAGATGATTCACATTCGCTCAGGTCGAGTGATCGGGAATCGGTATCACTTTATTCCGATGCTCGACCCAAATGCTTCGGATGAAGATCCGAGAGAGTGGCTCACGTCTTTCATCAACCAATACTATGACGACAATATTGTTCCAGACGAGGTTCTCCTAACGTTAGACCTCGGTAACGATATCATGCGATTACTCGAAGCAGTGTTGAAGGAACGAAGTGGGCATGATGTTCGTGTTTGCTTCCCAACCAATGAAGATGGCCATCGTCTTCTCGATATGGTGAATCAAAACGCCGAAAGTCATTACAACGACTATGTTTCTAAATCTGAGAAGAAAAAAGAAGGGCTTGTTCTCATTCAAGAGAAATTGAGTCTTCCTGAATTGCCGACTCGTATTGAATGTTATGACATTTCGAACTTTCAGGGTGCGGAGAGTGTTGCAAGCCAAGTAGTGTTTGAAGATGGAGCTCCTAGTAAAGATCATTATCGCCGCTACAAGATTAGAACTGTGGAAGGGCCTAACGATTTTGAGTCGATGCGAGAAGTGTTAACAAGAAGATTTGGTCACTCAGAATGGGAAGATCCGAAGCTGATTGTCGTCGACGGCGGCAAGGGCCAGCTGAAAATTGCTTGCGAAGTATTAAAAGCGTTAAGTAAAACGCATGTGCCGGTTGTTGGGTTAGCAAAGGCTCGTACCAAAGGTTCATTCACGGATCAAGAAGTTGGTGCTACTGAAGAGCGATTCTATCTTCCAGGAAGATCTAATCCGGTAACCTTCAAGCCAGGTTCAGAAGCATTTCAGATTCTAGTTGGAATTAGAGACGAAGCTCACAGATTCGCGATCACCTATCATCGCAAGCTTCGCGAAGCGACGTCGCTTGAGAGTGAACTTGATTTAGTAGTAGGCCTTGGGGAGAGGCGAAAGAAGGTTTTACTTACGAGATTTGCCGGGATGGACGAGCTAAGAGCTGCAACGGCTGAAGAAATTTCTGAGATCAAAGGTTTCAACCGCGTACTCGCTGAGCGTATCTTATTGCAACTCAACGAGGAGAGCGAAGGTAGCGAGACTCTTACTGAAGAGTAAAATCTCGTTGGCGAAGTTCGATCTGACAAGACGGACAGTTCGATTTTTCTTCAATTTTTAAAGTCATGTAATCAACTTTATGTTGGAATTTTAAATCAGTGCCGCAAAGGCAGCAGCGATTTTGATCTTCAAGAATCGCTTCGTGCGTTTGGTCGATGCTCATGTAGATTGTTTTTGCCGTATTCATCGTTCACTCCTCCAATAAAATCAGCAACGATTGCGTTGCCTACAATGAACGATTCGGAGGCGATCTCGTGATGCTAAAGAGCAGACGAATGAAATTGAATAGAACTGTGCTTAGCGCCGAGGAAAAAGTTGCCCCTAGCTTGCCTATCTCGATTTAAATGGGTACTACACCTACATGGCTCAAGATCACTTAAAGACCGTTTTAACCTATGTAAGAGATGTCCTCGGTGTTGAGTCGTTTGCAATCGCACCGGCTTCTGCCGGTGTTCTTTCTCGTCAGGCTCAAGCAGTTTCCAAGCCGTATCTATTTGTTGCTTCGTACTCTGGAAGCCCGGCTGCGATCGGAGAGATGCAAACTCGAATGGTCGCGGCACTTAAGTTAAACGTTGATGACTTTGATTTCATTAATGTTGAGCAGACAAACGTCCAGCCTGATTTACTTTCTTCAGCTCAGGTAATTGTGATTTTCGGAGAAGACGCAAAGCAGTCGCTGTCATTGAGTGCACTCAAACTCGGTGAAGTGAAAGCAAATGGCTCTCAGAAAATTATCTTCACACATTCCCTCACTGACCTCGCAAATTCTGCTCCTTTAAAAAAGGAAACTTGGACTCATCTCCAGTCCGTTTTCTAATTGCAGCTTTCTTTCTCCGATGGAACAATCGTTAGGTACCCGGTTCCTTTTGGGAATGCACAGCGGCGTCTTCAACTGCGCAGCGCATTCCCAAAAGGAACCGGGTACCTAACGAATGGATGTCAGGATGACTTTCAACGCCAAGATCACATGGATTGTTTCGCTTTTTATTTCTGCGCAAACATTTGCTGCTATTCCATCAAAGACAATCGATGCTGAAGACGTAAATCCGCCAGTTCGCGTGCGACTAAAAGGCATTCAGTCGAGTTCGATTGAGATCATTGGTTCAAAGATCAAGCTTGGCAATCGCGAGCTCACTCAAAACTCAGTTCACATTTCACGATCTGAAAATGCATGGGTCGCTGATCTTGGGTCAGAGACTTACGAGTTTGTTGGCAACTCGCTCCCAATTACTGGGCAGAGCCTGTTTGTTGAGAAAGTTTTTGTTCCGCCCGCGATCACGCTTACAGCCCAAAAAATAAACCAGAAGAATTCAGTCGATCTTATTGCGATACTTCCACTTGAGTCTTACTTAGAAGGAGTGGTGGCTGAGGAGATTCCAAAGTCGTGGCCGCACGAAGCGCAAAAGGCTCAGGCCATTGCCGCACGAACTTTTACGATTAATAAACTAAAAGAGCGCCGGAAGAATAGTTTCGATGTTGAAGCAACTGTCATGGACCAAGTCTTTAGGTACCGAAAGTATGAAAGTCTAAGCTCATCTCAAAAGGCCGTTCGTGAAACTCGCGGCGAGTATATTGGGAACTCAATCGGAATTATTGAGCCGATCTTTTATCACGCAAGTTGTGGGGGAGCGACGGACGGAGCAGATAAAGTATTTAGCCAGCCGGTTTCAAAAGCGGCTCGTTCAAACACTGTTAAAGACTCTTGCTCCCTCAACACGAAAACCACATGGCAAACGGAAATCTCTAAGTCTGAACTTTATGCGAAGTTGAGGTCGGCCGTAGGCCTTTCAAAAGCAGGAGAAATTTTAGATATTCAACCTGAGGCACGAAGCTTAGGTGGGCGTGCGCTGAGGCTGGCAGTAAATACGACTGATGGAAAAGAAGTGATATCGGGCGAACTGCTTCGCAGTTTGATTGGCTACACGCGAATTAAGAGTACGAAGTTCTCTATATATAGAGAGGGCGATAACTTTGTGTTTTCAGGTAAGGGCTTGGGGCATGGAGTAGGTCTTTGTCAGTGGGGATCGCGGGATCTTGCTTTGAAGGGTAAGTCGGCTAGAGAGATTCTTCAGTTCTATTTCCCGTACCTTGAGGTTCGGACGAGAGCGGGCCTACAGGCCAATAGACGAGCTATCTAACTAAATAGTTGAAGCTATTACTTTAACAACGAAGAACAAAACTGCTGTAAACACTACGATATTTCCGACGTTCATAAATTACCTCTGTTTAACTACTCGGCCTAGCCTCAAGTTTCCTAAAGCGAAATAATAGCAATTCACATCTGTGTTATTCGAAGTCTCGATCCTGGCGAAAGGGTCGACAATTTCGGCTCAAATTTATTTCGATATCGTCTCAAAGTGGGCCCAAATTTGGCGCTCCTGTTAAGCGCTTTAACAGGTGAAACGAATACAGCATCGTCTCATTGTGAGACACCTTTTGAAAACTTCTCGAGAGATCAGCCACTTAGCTAAAAGGCATAAGGTCGGCACGCAGTTAGCAATAAGGTCTCTACGAGTGGTGGTAATAAAAACAGAGGGTAATATATGAAAACGGTAAGAACAGCACTAATGATGACGCTAATGGTGGTTAGCCTCGTCGGTTGTGCAAAACAGAAAGCCTACGTATCTCCTCCGGTACCTGAACGCGGGAGCGATATCGCTCCACCAGAGGACATAGAACAACCAATGTCAGGTACTAATACCGTGGCATTAGCGAACGTAAGTACTTCAGTACTTCGCTCATTCTTCTTCAAGAATCCGCCTAACAATCCTCAGAACGTAAGAGTGATCGTTGAGCTTTCTTCTGGAACGAGCAACGTGAGCGGTGAAATCAGAGTGCAATTTGATGACAACGGAGTAACTCGCCAAGCAGTTCTCACTTCGAATCATCCATACTCTAATATTAACGACGCAAGCTTAAACCAGTGGGCTAACTTCAATGGTACGCAAGGATTCCACGGTATCTATCAAGATAGCGCTGGATCAATCGTGCTAACGATAGACAGCTCACTTGGCCAAGGTGATGGCGGCGGCTCAACAATCTTAGGTGGATCAATCTGGTTCCAAAACTTCGGTTACTCGAACGCATCTCAAGGTCCAAACAAGATGTGCTGGGAAATCCAAATCGGGCCATACGATTGCCGCACATTCTTAAAAGACCGTCTTGATGCGAAGTACGACCAAGCAGTGATTGTGAACACTTCATCGCTTGAGCCAACGACTCGCACGCTTAAAGGTGATGCAACAAACGTTTACAACGGAAGCTTCGGCGGTGACCGTCCTAAGTACACAAAACTTGGAACATTCACAGGCTTGTTAATGTCTGAAGCTTTTCAATAATAGATAATTGAAAAAATAGATTAAGTTTTTGGAGAATGAATATGAAAAATACAGTTACAAAAATAGCTCTAGCACTTGTCGCGGCAATTACGATGACTGGCTGCCCAGGTAAGAAAAAGAACAACAACCAGTTCGCAAACCCTTACGGGTATCAAGCGGGTTACAATCAGTACAACGGTACGTTTTGTAATCAGCCGAGCGGTTGCTACGGCCAAACTGGTTACGGACAACTTTTCACAACTGGTCTTGGTAAAATTCAATCAAGTCACTTACATGCTGAAGTAGCGATTAACTTTTCGACTACAAACGCGGTGAGCGGCTTCGCGATGACTAGCTACCAGGGCAACACGCAAATGGTTGCGACGATGAATGTTTACTCTTCATCAGGCTTCTGTCCAATTCCTCCAGGACAATATCAGCTTCAAGGCTCTGGAAATTTCGGACAAGGCGCTCAGTCTCTCTCATTCACAGGTACTCTCGCTGCGGGAAATTATGTCGGAATTGAATTCCCAAGTAACTTCTTATCATCAATGACAGCGACAAGTATCATGGGTCCGTCGTTCCGCTTCGCAGTCCAAAACAGCGTGCGAGTACACTCGCCGTATGGATCGTGCGGCGTGTTTGTAATGGAGTAAGTTTTTAACCAATAATCAAAATTAAGTTTTGTTCCTAGTACCCTCAACCACTCTTGAGCCGAAGGCGCCACCACGTCTTCGGCTCTTTTTCGTTTCTTGGATCCGGGTATACATGACTACCTGTATACGAGGATCCAGGAATTAAATTAGCTTTTTCGTTAGAAATAGAATTTAATACTGGCATGGCTCTACCACTCTGGACGCAATTCTTCGAAGATTTGGAGCACATCCGCGGGAGATCTCGCAACACAGTGATGGCGTATCGTCGCGATCTCGAGTTGTACGAGGAGTACTCGCTCAAATCTAAAGACATTCCTGGTTTCTACGCATTCATGAAAATGAAAAAGTTGTCGCCTCGATCGCAGGCTCGAGTGATTTCCTCTTTACGAACTTACTTTAAGTTTTGCGAGAACAACGGATTGCGAGCGAATGAACTTCGTGAGCTTCGTCCGCCCAAAGTTACTGCAGCTCTTCCAAAAGCACTTTCGGTCGATGAATTTAATAAGCTTGTCGAAGCCAGCCAATCGGTTGAACCCAATAAAGCTATGCGAAATCGCATTACACTTTTTTTGTTGTTCGGTCTTGGCTGTCGGGTGAGTGAGCTGATCAGCCTCAACATTCATGACTTTAGTGAAACAGAGAACTGGCTATCGATTATCGGTAAGGGAAATAAGCAGCGACTTGTTCCGTTGACCGAGCAGTTGAGCCGAGAGCTGAAAACTTACCTAGTAAATGTTCGGCCACACTTGCTCAAAGAAAGCGCTTCAACAATTTTGATCAACGATCGCGGCCATCGACCTTCGCGAGTCGATATTTGGCGCTGGTTAGCTGCGTGGTCTGCAAAAGCTGGGTTTGATCAGCCAGTCAGCCCGCATCAATTCCGTCATGGCTGTGCGACGGCATTACTTGAGGCAGGTGCTGATCTTCGATCAATTCAACTGTTGCTTGGTCACTCAAGCATTCAAACGACGCAAATCTACACGACTGTTTCAACTAAGAATTTAACTGAAGCAATCGACCAGCATCACCCACTTTCTCATTTAAAATCGTCCGACTAGTCGGGCTTCGATCAGCAGCATTCACGATTTCTCGAAACTTTAGCCGATAAGCCGCGCTCCGAATTGCATTGTTCATTTGCATGAAAGTTCGATCATTCATGCGTCACGCACAAGAATTCACTCCGGTTGAAGTTGAGTTAAGTCTTTCACCTGGGCTTCCACAAATTTCTTTTCTCGGAATGCCAGATCCATTTATTCGGGAGAGTGTTACTCGAA